>CAYUVB010000048.1:0-11545 GCA_964448055.1 uncultured Desulfurococcales archaeon
TAAGGAAGTTTATGGGGAGGAAATGGTACGAGGTAATCATAAGCATTGATAGAAGTGGAGGAATATGGGTTTCTATACCTTTTAGATGGAGCTATAACCCATATAAGCCGAAGAGAATTATCTCCCTTGACATCAACTTGAAGGAGATGGTTGTCTATAATGGTAAGAGTATTAGGAGAATAGATACTAGGTTCACCGAAGCATTATCTCTGAAGATTCATGCCGAGAAGTTGCAGAAGAAGTATCCTAAACGATGGAGATACAATAAGAAGATACTTGATAGGATAAAAATATTCATAGGAGGAGTAGGAACATAGTAATTGATTGGCGTAGAAAGTTCGCCAAACATATTGTTTTGAACGCTAGGAGAACACGGAATATTATAGTATTAGAGGATTTGGAGAAGCTATGGTTTAACTCCTCAAAGAAATCTTCTACTCTTGCTGATAAGCTATCACGTTTTGCTTACCATAAGCTTCGAATAGCTATTATAACTAAAGCAGTAGAGTACAATGTACCAGTAATCTATGTGAACCCGAAGAATACATCAAGTATTTGCCCAAGATGCGGAGCAAAACTAGTATACAATCACAGACTAGCAATATGTCCAAAATGTAGGCTTGTAGCCGATAGGGACAAGGTTGGAGCCATGAACATCTACTTAAGGGGGATGTGGGGGAGCCAAGGGTCTCCCCTAAATGCTCCCCCAATGAACAATGAAACCCGAGGAAGGGGGAGAACCAAAGATGAGCCAATGACCACACATATACATTTATATAAAAATATATAAAGAGGCAAACCCGAGATAGATAAATATGTTTGTAGTGTAATAACATAAATCTGTGGAGATATACTTGGCTAAACTCCTACGTATGCCTCCTCGAATAAAAGTACTTGAAGCCCTGGGATCCATAGCTGACAACCGTATACATAAAATAGACGACAAACATTATGAGGTAATTTCGTCGGATGGTACTAGAAAGTATAGAGTATACGTTGACCTAGAAACAAGGAGAGTGTATAGTGATGATAATGGAACAAAGCTTAGAGGCTATGTAGGCTATCCTATAATAGCTATACTAATGCTTAATGGAAAACTTCCATACAATGAAAGACTCGCAAATGCGTTAAAGGGCATACATTGGAAGAAACTTAATGAGACGTACAAGAAGTACGCTATAGTTGAGAATATAGTAAAAGAAAAGGCTAGAAGAAAAGGAGTATCATCCGATGAGATAGATGCTTTCATAAGAGATGTATTAGCTAAACTTAGAAGTATGCAGTTATATTACGAGGAGCTCTAGCTTTCTACTTCTCCACTACTACTCATTATATTTGTTGCTAGAGTATCAACCTCTTGTTGTCCGCGTAGTAGTAAGACTCTTCTTGGATAGGGTATTTCTATACCATACTCCTTGAACCTCTTATGTATTTCCACTACTAGGTCGCTTTCAACTATAGGTTTAAGCCATGGAGTAGCAATGTATGCGTATAATCTAAGGTTTACACTATTCTCGCCAAAACCTGTAACAACAACTATAGGATGAGGTGCTCTTAAAACACGTGGATGATCATAAGCGGCTTCAAGCATAGCCTTTATAGCTAATTCAACATTACTTTCATAGCTTATACCAACATCAACTACTGCAGCAACAGGTCTTCCATCTCTTACATCAACACTATAGTTTACTATATCAGAGTTTAATAGAAGCTGGTTAGGTATAATTACCCTCTTACCATCAAGTGTAACGAGTCTTGTATGTGTAAGTGATATATCCTCTACACGTGCAAGCATACCGTTGTATTCTACTACATCTCCTACACGTATTGCTTGACTAAATACTAGTACCATACCTGCTATTATATGTCCAAGACTATTTTGTGCTGCAAGACCGAGAATGACTGTAATAGCGCCTGCAGCATATGCTAGTAATAGGCTAACCTGTCCTATCTCCGGGTAAAATATTTTCACTAAATCAAATGCTAGAATAGATGCTATCACTGCTGCAAATACATTTATTAACACACCAAGCATTGAAGCTATGGATGGTTTATAAGGACCTATCCTACCTATTATGATGGATTTTAATAACTTTGATGTATAGTATACAAGTATAATACCAGCTATATACAACACTATCATTAGTATGGTGTTGTTAGAAATATCTAGCATTGTCTTCATCTACCTCCACTGAATCCATAGAAATAGTATAGTTTCGAGGATAGACTACTTAAACCACAGTGCTCTTCACAAAAACTGCCGTGTAGGACCAGTAATTAGGTGGAGTAATACCATGTACCATAATGAATCGATAGAGAGGATGCTCAGTAATATAAAAGCTATTGCATCAGATGTTGATGGTACTTTAACCATTAGTAGATCAAGTTATAGGATTGACATAGATGCTGTAAAAGCTGTACAGACATTAGAAGATAATGGGATAAGAGTAATACTTGTATCAGGTAATGCTCTACCAGTAGTAATGGGTCTATCACGATACCTTGGAGCCTCTGGCGCCGTAGTTTGCGAAAATGGATGCATTATTGGATACAAAGGTAAAGTTATAAGGATATGTAAAAGACATACACGGGAGGCAGCTAAAATAGTAATAGAGGAGTTTAACGACATATTATCTGAGTCATGGCAAAATGCATATAGAGCTTATGATTTCGCGTTTCACATAAAATCAAATGAGTATAAAAATAGACAGAGCGAAATAGTAAAAACTATACAAGAATTCTTAAATAAACAAGGATATAGTTGGGTAAGGGTAGTATCCTCGGGATATGCCATACATTTAAGACCTTTAGACTCAGATAAGGGTAAAGGATTACTAAAAGCATTAGAAGTAATGGGGATTAGTCCACAAGAAGTTGTTGGGATAGGTGATGGTGCTAACGATGTAGAGTTATTTAAGGTAGTGGGATTAGCTGTAGCTGTTGCAAATGCCGACCCTGAATTAATAAGGTATGCTCATATAGTACTAACAAAGCCTAGTGGGAAAGGCTTCGCTGAGTTGGCATCAATGATACTAAGAGCTAGGGGATGAAGAACGTCCCGACCTGTAATAATGAGCCCCTAACATAGGGGGGTTATGAAGAGGCGGTGGCTAACTGACCCATAATTCATGTAATTATTTCGAAAACAGTTAGAAATATGAATGTTATTCTATGTTTCTGAATCCGTCTTCAAGTATTACTGATATGAACTGTATTAACTTTTCAACATCGTCTAGGTTTAAGTATTCTGTAGTGCTATGAGTATACTTTACTGGTACTCCTAGTGCTGCTGATAATACATTAACTCTTTGAAATGCTGCCATGTCCGTTCCTCCGCCAGCTGATACTGCTTGAACAGGTATATTGTTCTGCTTAGCTAGTTTTATCAAATACTTCACTAGCTTAGGACTAATTATCCCTGCATTATCTACTGCTCTTATGGTAGGACCATTACCTGGCTTAAGGTTGCCTGTTATAACGGGATTACAGCATGTTGTTGTATCTACTGAGATCATATAACTAGGTTTTATCATATGTGCAAGTGCTAAAGCTCCTCTAAGACCTACCTCCTCTTGCACCGTCCACGCTAAGTATACCTTTAGTTTCGGTGTAATTTTACCCTCATGGATCATTCTAGCTATCTCTATTAGGACTGCACAACCGAATCTATCATCTACTGCACGTGTTGCAATAACTTTACCTTTCTTGAGCATACTCCAAGGCTTGTAGAATGTTACTGGATCTAGTACTTCTACTCCTAAGCTACGAGCCTCTTCAGCTGAGTCAGCACCAATATCAATGTAGAGTTCATTCCATGGTACGACTTTTACCTCCCTTTCTAATCTTAAGTGAGGAGGTGTTAAGCCTATAACTCCAGGTATATCACCATTCTCACTGTGTATTATCACGTGCTGACTTGGAAGTATTCTATCATCTATTCCACCCATTTTGCGGAAACGTAATTTACCATCATCTTCTATATGTGTTATAACTAGACCTAGTTCATCCATATGTGCAGCTAATAGTATACTCTTTTCGCCTTCACCTATTTCTAGAACTAAGTTTCCTAAGCTATCTACAAATGTTTTACCATAGTTCTTAATCATAGATGATATTAATTCCCTTACACGATCCTCATATCCAGGTATACCTGGTGTATAGACTAGTTTGCGAAATGTTTCTAAGAAAACCATATAGTCTTACCTCACATGATAATTCATATGGCTCCTTCCCTGGTTAATGCTCATTAACAGAATAAAAACGTTTTAATAACCCTTTGTTCTCATAAAATGGGACAATAATATTGAAGCTGCCATAAAGAGAATAATTGTTGCTATGAATTTAGCTATTCCGAAACCTTGTAAAATCATATCAATTAAGCTAAGAGCTCCTACAATAAATGAGAGAATACTTGTGAATAAATAGAAGTAGTTGAATCGTTGACTACTAAGACGTACTCCAGAATACTTAAACGCCACAACCATCATTAATCCTAATATAATACCGCTTATGAAGCCTATCAGCGATATCAGCTGGATCATGTCCTTTCCTTTACCCTCTTAGCATATTCTTCTACTAAGCTAGAAACTTTCTCCTTGGCTTTATATATTTTTTCGTATCCAACGTTAAGAGGTTCACCTGCATCAAGAACGGTTTCGCCATCAATAATTACTGTTTCAGTACGTAGATCTAGACCCATAATATATTCATAGAATACGTCTGATTCCAATGGTATTGGAGGCCAACCAGGGGGTTCCGAGGCGTTTAGTACTACTAGATCTGCCTTGAAGCCTTCGTCAATAACACCAATATTCTTTAAGCCCATAACTTCTGCATTACGGGTTATTATATGGACTAATGCCTCTTTACCATTTGCTTTACCTTTCAATACTAGTTTGTAGGCAACGTCAAACATGCTATACTTTAATGCTAAGCCTATAGTTAAAGCACATCCTTTTATCCACTTGTCTAAAAACATTGACGAAATAACGGTCTTATGTGGTTCTAGAGGTGTAACCGGGTCTATGAATACGTTTGCTCCACTTATTATCTTACCGGGTTTAGCAACTATTCTATCCCTACCTACTATATCAGCATATTTCCTAGCATCAGCAGGTGCTTCTACTAACGCATATACCTTAACCCTATCCTCTTTTCCATCCCATCTATTATACATATTAGCTACATCGTTCATGTGTGGATCAACTAATACTAGTATACGCAATCCTATATCGAATAAAGCACGGATAGCTTCTTCCTGGTAAACTTGATCCATTACCCCTACAGTTGTTACACCATGCTTCAACAACTCGTATCCTGCAAGTAAACTAGCATAATATACTTCATCTTTACTTACTACTTGGAAGACCTCATAATATTGTAGGTTACCCGATAATAGTAGTAGACGGAAAGGATAGAGAGAAACCCAAGTAGAAGGTGTTATAGTACCAGGTAATATTATTCTTTCCCTCGCTGTTATATAGAGTTCAGCCACTTCATGTTCTTCTCTTACTTCACCTAAACCTACATGTACTATTTTATCGTTTTCTACGTAAACGTATCCTCTTATAGGTTCTAACTCTCTTCCTCTAAGTACTATTGAGTCTCTTAATAGTATTCTAACCATAAGGACACACTCATAGAGTGGAGCATATACTACCCATATAAATATTCCCGTCTAGTAATTCCGTTAGGTGTAGGATAAATGGAAGATCCGAGAAATACTATACCGATACTCGAATGTACGTATCCACGTATGGCAAAACCTCTAGGCTGTACGGGATTCATAGGTATAGTTCTTGGAGAACAAGACAATATATTTAAACTATTATTGACTTTTAGGAGTGACCAACCTGGCGGTAGGGTTATGGAACTACAAGTAGTAATTGATAGATATCTTGAATTCAAGGTATATAAACTAATTTATCTTAATGGATGTTATACTTTGTGTACATTAAAAAATCAAATATTGTTCTTTTCAGTATTGGGTAAGGTCATACCAGTCGATAAATATCTTGTAGGTAAAGGTGAAAGAGCATGGTTAATATATGATTATGAAGAATACAGAACACTAGCATTAGATGATATATGGGATGATGATATAATAGCTAGTAAGTGTCCCTATGTTGATCCAAGCTATGTTATAGGCTTAAGGAACTACTTGATAATACATAATGAGTTGAAAAGCAAGTTATTAGAGAAAATAAGTTTTGTCCAAGTAAAGTTAAAGTGTAGTGAAGGTTGACTATTGTGTTAACTTATTTTCTCAGTTTTTAATGTAAATCTTAGCTTACCTAGTACTAAGTCGACTTCTAATCTGCTAGGTGCTCCTAAGCTACCATGACGTGTAACCTTTATTCCAGCTGCTACAACGCCTGCTCTAACTGCTTCAACATAATCATTGGTTTCAAGATAGTAGGTGTTAAAGGCTGCATCGAATACATCTCCTGCTCCAACGGTGTCTACTACCTTTCCTGGCCTGTAGGCTTCTACTCTTAGCATTTCCTTCTTTGTCACCAATGTTGCCCCTCTTCCACCCATTTTTATTGCTATTGCTTCTAGCTTACCACGTAGAAGATCTTTTGATAAAGGCATGTTCAATGCTTTGAATTCTCTTTCATTAAGCAGTAGGTGGTTTATATTCGGCATAATTTCAGCTAACTTATTAGGTTTATCAACTGCTTTACGGCCTGGATCATATGATATTATTACTTGAGTTCTTGATTCTAATAGTCTTTTAATTAATGATAACGTTATTTCGGGGTCTAAGCCCGCTACATGGACTATATCCGGATTCTCATAGTTAACCAATTCTATTATATAGTCTATGGTTAATGCTCTATTAGCACCTAAGTACGATGCCATGGCATATTTACCGTTAGGCAGTGAGAGGACAACTACTGTTCCTGGACCTCCACCACTACGGCATAGCCTTGAAGCATCAACACCAACTGATGCAAGCATTTCGACTAGTACACGTGAAAATGGGTCGACACCTGTACATGCTGCTAAAACAGCATTATGTCCTAATCTTGAAACTGCTATGGCATAGTTGGTTGCAGAACCACCTATACTTATAAATGAATCACTACCATATACCCTATCTTCTACTCCTGGTAACCTGTTAACATATAATATGATATCTAAGTTAAGCCTACCTGCTGATAAATGGGTGTACTTAGTCAATAGCTGTACCTCCACTCTTCTACTCTTTAGCTAATTTCAGTAAACTTGGATAGAAGTATTTCTTACCAGTTCTTTTCTTTAGTTCATCCCATTCGTACAAGATTCTTACAGCTTCATTTGCCACCTTTATGGCATCTTCCTCGCCAGCACCTGGGACCATTTCACCTGTAACACGGTTTGCTACAACAGCTGTAACCATTCCTGCACGTACACCATAAATGTTTGCCAACGTAAATAATGTTGCAGACTCCATTTCAAAGTTTAGTACTCTTGCCGCTTGAAGATCAGGTATTATGTTTTTCATCCAGCTTTGCATATAACCTTTAAATCCGGGTCTGCCTTGACCAGTATAGAAGCTATCAGTACTAGCTGTGATACCGACATGATACCTGACACCAAGTGTTTCAGCAGCTTCTATTAAAGCCATTACTACCTCTGGTGATGCAGCAGCAGGATACTCTATCATAACATATTGTCTACTAGTACCTTCTAGCCTAACAGAAGCATAAGTTATTATTATATCACCAACCTTCACATCACGTTGAATGGATCCTGTTGTACCTACTCGGATAAAAGTATGAGCACCAACTCTAAGTAATTCTTCAATCGCTATTGCTGTTGATGGCCCTCCTATACCTGTTGATGTAGCTGATATCGGTACTCCCTTATATTTCCCTGTATATGTGTTATATTCTCTATGAATTGCAACTTGTCTTGCTTCATCCCAGTATTTCGCGATCTCAGGTACTCGACCAGGATCTCCTGGAAGCAGGACATAAGGTGCAACATCACCAGGTCTAACCATTAAGTGATATTGTAGTCCCTCCTCTGTTTCAGGCATGTCAGCTGATTTTAATTTTAAAGACATGTAACCACCCATACGTTTTATGGACGATGACTCCTTTACTAGCGGTGTTATCTGAGTAGAGGCAAACTACCTAATAAGCTCAGCTTTAGGGTACCATTATTCTACAGGATGCTCTGGAGGAAGTAGTTTATGTACGTTAGAATAGTTAATGGAAAACAAAGGCTAAAAGAGATAATGGATAACTTCCTTAAATCATTATATGACTATAATGCCAACATACGTAACACAGGGTACTACCTTAAACCCTATCATGTGGTTGTATATAAGTCACGTTATGGTACCAAGAAGTATTATTATTATGGAAGATATTGGTATCGCGTGAAATATGCTGGGAAGAAAGGAAAAACTAGTATTGTAAAATGGGAGTATGTAGGGAAGAATAAACCTGATGAACGATTGCCTGATCCACCACCCCATCCTTTGGAAGGCATAGTATTTCTTATTGAAGGCGAAGATATTATAATGAGAGAAACAGATTATATGAAAGTAAGCAAGCTTTTTGAAGGATTAAAGATAGTTAAAATGATGTTATGAGATAATCGGGCTATTCGAGTACTTTTGGTCTCTTAGCTTTAGCTTTTGTTCTAGCTTCTAGTAATAAATCATTAACTTTATCCAAGAAGTCTGGTGGGAGTTTCTTGAATAATGGTTTAGGCTTGTTTATTTTATGTCCAGGCTTAAGCGATAATTCTTTTGCACTATTCCATCCGGCATCTTCTACTGTTCCTTCTAATCCAAGCATACTCCATAACTCATTTGCTTTAGCTGGCATGAAGGGCTCCATAACTATTGCTAGTGTTCTAACAACGTTTAAAGCCATGTAGATTATTGTTTTAGCATCTTCGGGGTCTTCTTTTACTTTTCTCCATGGTTCTCTTATGTTCAAATATTGATTACCTTTGCGTGCAATGATTAGTACTTGTTCTGAAGCTGCTTTAAGCTTTACATCGAGGAAGTATTTCTCAGCTTGTTCAACTGCTTCTACAACGTCTTCCCATAATTTTTCGTCTTCCTGTATCTTTGTTGACGGCTCTGGTACCATTCCATTAAAGTTTTTATATGCAAATGATAAGACTCTATGAACAAAGTTTCCTATATCATCATTTAACTCACTGTTCACTATACGGTAGAACTCCTTCCATGTAAAGTTGGTGTCCTTTTGCTCCGGCCTCATACGTATTAGAGCCCATCTCCAGTAGTCTGCATCAAACATTTCTAGTGCTTCATCAATCCATACACCTATTCCTCTATGCTTACTGAACTTTTCTCCTTCGAACATTAGGTATTCGGTGGCAGCTATTTGGTAAGGTAGTGTATAGTCTTCACCGCTTGCCATGAGCATTGCCGGGAATAATATGGCGTGGAATGGTATGTTATCCTTTCCTATGAAGTAAATTGTACGAGTATCTTTGTCTAGCCAGAATCTCTTCCATAATTCTGGCTCACCTTTAGTTTTCTCAGCCCATTCCTTGGTGGCAGAAATGTACCCCAGTACAGCATCAAACCATACATAGATGGTTTTACCTTCAGCACCTGGAAATGGTGCTGGGATACCCCATTTATTATCACGTGTGACTGACCTAGGCTTTAGTCCTTCCTTAACCCAGCCTAACGAGAAGTTCTTAACGTTATCAGGGAATTGTTCGTGTCTCTCAAGCCATTCCTTAACTTTGCCCTCAAGTTTAGGTAAGTCGAAGAACCAATGAGTAGTTTCCTTAAATATAGGTTTTGAACCACAGAATACACATCTAGGGTTAATTAATTCTGTTGGATGGAGTAGTCTACCACATTTATCACATTGATCTCCATGTGCTTCTGGGTATCCACAGTAAGGGCATGTTCCAACTATGAATCTATCCGGTAAGAATATTTCGTCACGAGGACAGTATGGTAATACCTCCTTACGTGTAAATACGTAACCATTGTTATAAACTTGTAACCAGAACTTTTTAACAAAATCATGGTGCACAGTACTTTCAGTACGAGTATAATTGTCGAAGCTTATACGCCATTTGCGGAATAGCTCTGAGACATATGCATGTACTTCATCCGTTAATTTACGTGGCTCTATACCCCTTTTCCTAGCCTCAACCTCTATAGGTGTGCCATGTTCATCGCTACCACTAACAAATACAACTTCCTCGCCACGTAATCTTAAGAAACGCGCAAATACATCAGCACTAAGTACAGATCCTATCATGTTACCTAGATGTGGTACCGTATTAACATAAGGCCATGCCGAACATACCACCCATTTAGCCACTAATATCATCACCTCGTTCTCATGCTCTCATGATATCTGGGTAATACGATTATTGTAGAGGGATAAGCCAGCCAACTTAAGCCTTTCTATACTTATGTTAATGTATCCTCATAGAATATATTAGCCCTCTAATTTTATAGCTCAGATAGAACAATAAAACATCTTACGGAGATTCGAGTAGTCAGCTATAACTATATTTAAGATGAGGGATATTAGCTGATTGCCAGCGTTCATTGACTATCGAAAGTATCCTATGCTAGTAAATATTAGAAGGTATGTTGAGCGTAGATGGGCTCATGGTATAACACTTGTAGATGTGCTAGGAATGCTTGAATCTACTGTTATGAAACGAGCTGAAGAGAGAGTTATGGATGCTATTAATAGTGAGGCCATAAGTGATCCACCTCCGGATGTAAATGTTGATGCAGAAGTCTTAGCATATCATGTTAGTTTAGTGATAGTTAGTGCTATATGTGATAGATGGCTTGCTAATAGTTATGCTGTAAAAGAGGCTAAGAGGATATACCAACATCTTATAAGGGAAGATGACCGAGTAGTTGAAGCAATAGGCAAATATCTTGGACTAAGAATAGAATATAACCCAGATAAAGCAGCAACAATACCATACATGTATGCTAAAGGTCAAGTACTATATTTATTCCTACCCTATCGCATACACTTCATAGACTATGTGAAATACACTAAAAGGTTATCTGGAGACCCCAAATGGAAACTTACTAACCAGTTCATTAAGAAGGGTTATGTATACTTAGATCGTAGAAGAATAGCAAGAATACTAGAGGAAGTATTTGCTGAAAAAATACTTGAAACAATAAAACCATTAGATGAAGTACCTGAACCTATTAAAGATATAGTGGATCATATAGTAAAAGCATTAGAAGAAAAACGTGGCAGCATCTTTAAAGAAGTAGTAGAAAAAACTACATCTATAAGTAGAACAGGACCTAGCATTAAGGAAATAGCAGAGGAGCTTAAAGGAATAATTGACCTAGAATCTTTCCCACCATGTATAAAGAACTTATATGATCGTGCACTAAGAGGGGATCACCTAAGCCACCATGAAAGATTTGCATTAGCTACATTTCTACTCAATATAGGAATGGATATAGATTCCGTGGTAAATGTATTTAGAAATTCACCTGACTTCAACGAGAAAATAGCAAGATACCAAGTAGAGCATTTAGCTGGTTTAAGAGGTTCAAGGAAGA
>CAYUVB010000049.1:0-11143 GCA_964448055.1 uncultured Desulfurococcales archaeon
ACAGCCTTGCTACTGTTTACTGTAGGGATTATCACCTATAGGATTATGTCTAAGTACTAGATACTAAATACTATCTTCTCATATCCCCTTATTTTATCACCTTTTCTTACCCAGAACAATAGTATATTCCCATCTCCTAATACTTCGTACTCTGCTGCAATATCTACTTCAACTACTTTTGATCTTGGCGGAAATATCCAGTATACCTCATAGTCGTACTCTGCTTCTTCAGCTTCATAGATGTTTTCATATGTATTTAGCCCTTTATGTAACTTGCCTTTGAAGTATATGGTAAATGTTACATAAGCTATTTCAGCAAATCCTCTATGCTCTATGCTAACTGTTTTAACAACAGGTCTAACTCTTTCTCCATTAATTAATACTTTTTCTTGATCGAGATAATATTGCATGTTGCTAGCTAACTTTTTCATCTCTTCTTCGTAATCTAATGGTCTATGTAATAGGTTTAGATAATAATGTTCGGGATCGTAGTAGTCGTAAATTACTATTTGGTTAATATCCCCTCTTCTAGACACTATGAAGAAGCCTTGAGCATGGATAGGCTCTATTCTAGTCATAGCTTATACCCTTTCGATGTTTTAAGTGTATAATTTATATATTTCACATGCGCATAGTATTGATGTGGATGATGACGGGTAGCAAATCTGAATCATTGATGAGCCCTGGTGTAGCTGACTTTATTCTATGAGCCCGTTTATAAAAGGTAAATCGTTAAACCCTTATCCATTTTCTCATAATACACTTCTCGTCTAGTATTTACCTCAGCTGATAATATGTTATCGCTTACGATTACGTAATTGTATAGATATGCCCCAGGTGTTATTATTGTTAGATATCTAGCTACTTCTATATTCGTTATTCTTACCTCAAAGCCGTTAATAACTTCTACATCACCTATATCTATTCTTGATGCATCTAGTGGTTGTAATGATTCCTTAAAGTATACGTATATGTATTTTCTCTTACCAGCAACAACATCTTCATATTTATCTACTTTTCCTTCGATAACTATATCTCTTGGGTGCAAGATTATATTCATGTTAGCTGATACTATTTCTAATTCGCCACCACCAAGACCTATTCCTAATGCCTTACCTTTACCCCATCTAATATAGAGAAGATGTTTCTTCCTCAATAATATTCATTCCCCAAAATCTACGATTAAGTAGTTGGTTTAAAAAAGTAGTAGTAAAGACGATAATTAATTCAAGGAGAACCTTTATTCTTCGCTTCTACCCCATGCTTCTACTTTTTCTACTTCTTTACCTTTGGCCTTAAACTCTACTTCTATTAATGCTTCAATGTCTTTAAGTATTTCTTCTACTTCACTTGATTCAGCGTGTCTACCTACCCTTAGCATTTCAACTATTTCTCTTGAGATGACTTGGTCTAGTTCACCTTCTTTATACTCTATTCTACCCCTATCTATAATAACTGGTGATGGGTCAAGTACAGCTCCACGTACAATAGCTGAACCGTTTAGCGGAGTTACTATTATAGCTCCAACTCTTTTCTCACCAAGTTTTATCCAATAGATATGGTCTCCCAATTTGGTTGTGAGCACCTTCTCAACGGTATATTGTACTGCTTTGGATAATATCTCCTCTATTCTACCTATGATCTCATATACCTTAGCTGAAACATCCTCATCGGGTATTCTTCTAAAGACCTCTAATCTAAGTGTATCATATTTCCACTTAACTTGACCGTCAATTATATCGTATTCTATTCTAGCTCTAACGACATCTCCTTTATCTGTCTTGAGCTTTTCAACCAAGATATAGTAGAGGACCCGGTTTAGTTCTCCTGCTGCTTTTGCTACTTCTTGGTTTGTTATTTCTCCTTGTTTTATCTTATCCCTTAGCTGAGCAAATAATGTACGCCTAACCTTATCAGCATAAGCACCAGCAATAATCAAACCAGTACTAAGAGTAGGCAGTTTTACCACCCCTAACTTCTCCATGATATATTGTTGTTGAGGTTATATATAGGTGTACTTGTTTCTAAGAGTACAATGAACAGCAATCATTGATAAAGATCTTAAGTGGGTTATAGGAAGTTGAAGGAGCCTCTACTTCGTAGGATAGCTGAAGAGGTACTGGGGAAAGATAAAGCAAGACATATCTGGAAGAGAATAGAAATAGTAGGCGATATAGCTATTATACGTAAATCATTTAATGCCAATGTAGACGAACTTAAACCTCTTGCAGAGAAGCTCTTAGAACTACTACCACATGTTAAAAGTGTATGGTGTGGTGTTAGTGAAGTTAAGGGAGAATTTCGTATAAGAGAGTATACACACTTAGCTGGTGAACCCCGAAGTGAAACCATTTATCGTGAACATGGATGCTTATTTAAGCTAGATATACAGAAGGTCTATGTCTCTCCTAGACTTAACTATGAACATAAACGTATAGCTATGAAAGTTAAACCAGGTGAAATAATAGTAAATATGTTCGCTGGCGTAGGGTTATTCTCAATTATAATAGCTAAATATTCAAAACCACAGAAAGTGTACTCTATTGATATCAATCCCGACGCCTATAAATATATGGTTGAGAGCATTAAATTGAATAAAGTTGAAGGTGTAGTTGAACCACTACTTGGCGATGCAGCGAGAGTTATAAGAGAAAAACTTGTAGGTATAGCCGATAGAGTATTGATGCCCCTACCAGGGTTATCTTATGAGTACTTAGAGTACGCCATATTAACACTAAGACCCGGATATCCAAGATATATTCATGTATATGATTTCGTGAGAGCAGGTAAAAACGAGGATCCTGAGGAGAAGGTTAGAACTAAGTTCACGAGTAAGTTATCTAAGCTCATACCAAGGTTTACAATAGAATACTCAAGGATAGTAAGAATGGTTGGACCACGGCGTTATCAAGTAGTGCTTGATATAGTATTGGAAAGACCTAAGGACTATAATTTAGAGTAAAACTCTCAACTAATTTTCTATTCTACTTCTTCTTACGTCTTCTTCTTGCTCTAGCTTCCTCACCTGCTACCTCGTATACCCTTACACCTACACCCATTAACTTAGTCATTACAGCGTCAACGAACTTTACGTAGAACCCTTTCTGGCCAACGAAGGCTCCAAATCCTTCAGTTCTAACCTTTACTGCTAAGTTTGGTCCAGCAAAGTCGACATCTTCTATATGCTTATGTATCCAGCTTACCGGGTGTATTGCTCTTATTATGCTCTTGAAGTCTAAGGTTAATTCTACTGCTCTAAGCCTAAGCTCTGTATCCTCTTCTATCTGACTAATTCTCTCACCACCTTTACCTACAAGTCTACCTAGGTATCCCTCCTTAACTATCACTAATGCGTCTGGTACGTTCTCACTTGTTATCTCGAAACGTTTCTTTTCTTCTATGAACTCTACAACTGTTATCACATCAGCATCAGGAGCATATATTCTAGCTGCATCAATAACCTTCTTTTCAACATCGTTTAATGGTCTATTCCTCATACGTGTTTCTATTAGTAATCTTATGCCTCTACGTGCACCTGGTCTCACAATGTCCTTTAATCCTAGGTCAACAACCTTAGCTTTCTCTTCACCAAGTAATACATCTCTGATGACCGATATACCTTCAACTCCCATTTTGGGATCTCTTTGGAATACGGGATCTCCTGCTACTATCAACCTACTATTGTATCCTATTCTCATCATTATCTCTATAGCACTTTCTGGTTGAACGCTTTGTGCATCATCTAGGAATATTATTGAGTCATCGAATGTTCTGCCTCTTAGGTAGTGAGTATCCGCAAATACTACTTTACCTTGCCTTATTAGTTCTTCAACTTTACTCCAGTCTATAAAGCCTGATAGAATATCTTTGGCATATGCTGAGGCTAAGTCTAGGTATTGTGGTCCTGCCTCAACAGCTGTTATTTCCTTACCAGTTACAACGTCTATTACCGGTCTTGATATTATGAATCTTTTATACTTACCTTCTAGTACAGCATCTAAGCCATACAGAAGACTGAATAAGCTTTTACCAGTACCTGTTGGACCAAATAGTCCTACTATATCATAGCTGGTGTTTTCAAGTGCTTCAAGCATTTCCTCTTGTCCAGGGCTCTGTGGTTTCAACTTATTTAGTAGCTCACCCATACATGTATACACCTCTTCTGTATATCTACTCTCCTCCATAGGTGGGGTTGAAGCCTGGTACTTAAAGCTTATTTGTGTTTTAATAGTTATTTAATTGAATGTCTGCGAAGAGCCTCTAGAAGCCTATTGAGTCTCTTTTTACCTTCAATTAGTGCTTCATTAACTGCTTTTACGACTTCATTTAAACCTTGCTCATTTACTACTAATCCGTTGGGAGTCTTTAGTAGTACTGCCAATCTTATACCTGTACGTAGTTCTACCAAGTAGCCTTTCCTTGAAGCGCTCATTACACCGCTATGCTTAAAACCTGCTTCACGGGCTATTCTAAGTACTTTTAAAGCTTCTTTTGCTGTTAATGTTACAACATGTATTATTGGTCCAGAAGCCACTAGCCACAACCTGTATAGAACAGGTTGTTTAAGTAGGTCTTTGATTTCGTCAAGGCTTATTGGTGCATGCTTCTTGAATATTATTGTTGCATCTCTTCTTTCCCAGGGCATACGGGAGTCTACTACAACTATTCTACCACTACAACTACTTGTGGTATAAGATTCTGGTCGTTTAAAGAACTCTAATAGTATGTCTAGTAGATCTTCATCTAGATAACCTATCTCTAAGTCCTCCCACAACCTTTTGTATGCTTCTTCTCTTCTCTTACGCCATAGCTTTTCATTAACTGGCACTATTTTTCTCCTAGGAAGTACAAGAGTATGCTAAAATATATGGTTTAATAAACACGCTTAAGGTATTGGGGCGAACGTTGCTAAGATTATAGCTATTATGCTTAAAGGTAACACATACTTTAACATAAACATTAGTGCTTGCTCTATTCTCAATCTAGCGGTTGAGGCCTTGATCCACGTCACGAGAAATATTACCGCTAAGTATTTTACTATAAATACTAGTGCTCCAGGTAAACTCGTCAGTGTATATGGGGCAGGTCCTCCAAGCAGTAGATAGGATACAAGGAGAGCATAAACTACTAGTTCAACATCGTGAAGCATTATTATGTATGCTAGTTTAGGTCCACTGTATTCCGTAAATAATCCTGCAACTATTTCTGTTTCAGCCTCTGGTATATCGAATGGCTTGAGCATAAGCTTGCATTGTAAAACCATTACTGCTGTAAACAATGTTAATGCTAAAACTATAGCCCCTATAGGATTCATCCATAGCTTCCATGCATAAAGGCTTGCTGAAAATATGCTATAAGCAGGTGTAGCACCGCTACGTGTTGCTAGTACTACAGGTGTTAGGATAGTCATGAGCCATATGGGTTCACATACTATTATTAATGACATATATCTTGATGAGCCGATGACAGTGTAAGGGTTAGGAGCCATGAAGCCAAGTAATATTAAGGCGACCGGAGGCCATAAGGTCAAGTATATTGCTAATATTATATCGTTTTCAGTATAAAGAGGAAATGGTGATAAAGGCAACATGGACAGAAGGGCTATGAGGGCACCTATACTAAGTGATAACATTAATATGGGTTCTTTTTCTCTTGCAACAACAGTTACTATATCTTCTTTAAGCAAAAGTTTTAGGAAATCTGCTAATGGTTGAAGTAATCCACGAGGACCAATAAATCTTGGACCAACTCTATTCTGCATACGTGCATATAATTTACGATAAAACCATTGAGTTAACCAGGCAGCTATCCCTACAAACACTAAACCAGGGAATACTATCGTATTGATTAATATTGATAACACATCATACAACATGATTATCACCTAACCGCGAAAAGTAGAGCTATTAATGTTAATACTATTAAGGCTATAGCCATGAATAATACCATTAATACAAACCAATCACTAAGAACTCCTGTATGTATTCTATCTCTTAATATTGTATACAGATTCCTAAATACCTTAGATACTATTGACCAGAAGAGACCTTTTGAAGTAACACTTACCTGCTCCTTAGTTAATGCTTCTCCACATCCATAGGGTTGTATCTTGTATTCTGTTATAATGACTCTTCTATGTCTTTTAACATATATGTATGTTGTATATAGTAGTAGGGCTGCCAGAACCATTATGGCAGTTAGTTTCAACATTACTATGAATACATACATTTTTACCTACCTCCTAGGATAGATGCTAATATGTTGAAGGCTTCTTTGATGTAATCTGATGTATTGTATGCCAGGTCTATTATTGCAGGAGTTATTAATTTCTCAATAATGTATGGTGATGCTAGACCCAATACTACACATAAGATTGCAAGTATTAGTAACGGTACACTCATTTTCCACGTAGGATCATGGACTCCTTCAAGACTACGTGTAGGTGCTTTAAGCCATACACCATATATTATCTTCGAATAAGCCAGTAATGCAAATGCGCTCGATATAACTATTATTAGTGTTAATGGAGCTAGACCTTTATCTATTAAAGCTGTGTATAGCAGGTACTTGCTTACAAAGCCATTAAATGGTGGTAGACCAGCTAAGCTAAATGCTGCTATAACGAAGCTTATTGTTGTTAAGGGCATTACTCTACCCATACCTGATAGCTCGTCTATACTTCTTGTACCAGCCACATGTATGAATACTCCTGCTGCAAGGAATAGAAGGGCCTTTGCAACCGCATGATTTATTGTGTGGTATAATGCTGCTTCAAGACCAAGTTTTGTGGCTAAACCCAATCCTATTGCGATGTATCCTATGTGCATGATCGTACTGTAGGCTATGAGTCTCTTTATATCGGTCTGAACCATCATAAGGAGTCCTGCTACAAGTGCTGATAGCGATCCTAATACAATGAGTATTATTAAGAGTGCTTCAACAGCATTCCTTAATGCTACGTCTATTAACATGCTCAATTGCGCTGCATGGAATAATGTATAGGTAAACCGCGCAATAGCGTATACTCCTACTTTAACTAGAAGTCCTGAAAGTATGGCTGAAATAGGTGAAGGTGCTGCTGGATGAGCATCTGGCAACCAGAAGTGGTTAGGGAATAATGCTGCTTTCACACTAAAAGCCCATAACGCTAATGCTAAAGCTGCTGCCCCGGCCACTGCAAGCGCTGGTGTATATACAGCCCATAGCTTATCTCCACCAAGTATGAAGAAGAAATAATCTACGCTACTAGTAGTCTTAAGTGCTATTTGAGCCATGTTTAATGTTCCATAAGACCCGTATATTAGTGCAAGAGCTATGAAGTATATTGTTGTTGCTACAGAGCCTACGAGAGCATATTTAAGTGCTGCTTCAATACTCTCCTTCCTTGAACGATAGAATGCTACTAGCCCGTAGGCTGTTACACTAGTTACTTCAAGCATAACGAATAGATTAAATACATCGCCCGTGTAGAGTACACCCAACATGCCAGCTTCCATTCCTAGTAGGAGTGTATAGTACCATTCAATTCCTTCTCTTCCCTCAAGATACTCAATGCTATATATTGCTACAAGGAAAAATACTACGCCTACCACAAGTCCTAGTAATGCGTTAAACCTATCTACTTCATAGACTATTCCTATTGGTGGAGGCCATGCACCAAACGTATAAACTATTGGCGATTTAATAAAGTATGTATAATAGAATGTTAACACGGATAAAATCATTGCTATTAAACTACCTACAACACCGTAACCTTCTACTATAGACCTGCTTTTTACTACTAAACTTAACAATGGCAAGGCGAATGCAAGCGCAACTACTATAGGCGGTGTTAATCCTATGAGATGTAATATCGGATCATTCATTTCTTACACCTAATCGAATATCTTCTTAGCATATTTTTCAAAGGTCTTAGAGATGTGTTCATATGTTTGTTCAGGTTCTATTGCTTTGACGTCTATCCAATGCACGTATAATACCTTTTTGCTTTCATCTAAATCCACTACCACTGTTCCAGGGGTATTAGTTATAGAATTTGATACAAGAACTACTCCATAGTCTGTTTTAGTAGTATATGGCACACGTACTATTCCAGGACGTATAGGCATACGAGGATGAAGTATTCTCTTAGCTACATCTAGGTGAGCTTTAAGTTCGATTATAGTAAGGTAATGAATTAAATAGGCTAGTAACCAAATAAGTCTACGTGGATCAAGTGATTTGGTGTCATGCCTTACTATAGTCTTGGAGAAAGCCAATGCTACAACTAATGCTACAATTACTCCAGTTATTATGTCGTATAATGTGATGCTACCACTAAAGAGTATGTATATAATGAATGCAAACAAACCTACTGATATAACTCTTAGCATTACCCTCACCCTTTAAGCTTTGACAGCTTACGTGAATCTAACGTACCATATAATCGATATGCTTGAATAGCTAGGAATGTTATGAGGATTGTTATAGCCATGTTTATGACTATAGCTGTAATAACAAGAGCTGGAGGTACAGGATCTGTTATTTGTTGGGCAAATTCTCGTAGTACTTCTTCAGTAGGGTTCATAGTCCATAGTACTGGTGGTTTTACAGGGTAAACAGCACGGTATCCAACATATATCATGAACACGTTTGCTGTATCACCTAGGATAGTTAATGATATTATCTTCTTCAGCATATTTGGTCTTACAACTATACCATATATTGCCAAGCCTAGTGTTGCTACTAGTACTAACCAAATATACGTCCATAGAAATCTAAGTATTACCTCATCCATGTTCCTCTACCTCCGCACTCAATATTTTCTTAAAGAAATCTTCGGGTAAAGCTAGTAGTATGAAGATTATTGTAAACCCTGCTCCGACTGCAAGGAGTTCTGCCACGTTATAGTAGACCAAGCTACCTAGTAGTACACCTAAACCTTTAGCTGGGAACCCCGAATAATCTGCCCAACTCTTAGGTTGATTCTCCATTACGTACGCGGTCCACTTACCAATGCCCATTATTACAGGGATTATCGCTAACAACGCTATTACTAATAATCCAAGAGTTCTCAGGAGCAACATAGTATTCTTCTTCAATCCTACCTCTTCTAAGTAAAACCTAGAGAGAGCAGCTATAGCAAGTAACGGAGCTACTGCAAAGGCAGCTCCACCTTGAAAACCTCCTCCAGGTGTTAATTGGCCATGTAAGGCTATTGCAGCTGAAACTACCGCTATTACAACGAATATTATTTTTGTAATAGTTTTAACTATAAGGGATAAACCAAGACTACCCTTAGTCTCTGATTTAGGCACTTCTTGTTTACTTGATATTTTACTGCTGAACCGGAACACTGCTAAGCTACCTATGATTGCAAAGAAGAACACTGATGTCTCGAATAATGTATCAATTCCTCTATAATCCCATAATATTGCTGTTATAGCCTCAGTACTCGCTGCCCAGAAGTCTATAGGTTTTAGGACGAATGGATATAGGTCTTTTAATATTACATCACGATTGGCCATAAATAAAGCATAGAATAGTCCTAGAGGCCTAATATTCGTTAAAGGTATAGGTCCTAACACACCTAACGCAAGTATTAAAGCTAATACCATTGATACTGCTATAACCGATAAGATAATGATGGACTTCTTACCCGTCATACTTACACCTTTTCATATCTTTCAGTTTTCTTTATCGCTATGATCATAACCGCCGAGTACACACCTACACCAATAGCAGCATAAGCTAATACTATGTCAGGTGCTAAAAGCAAGTAGAATGCTATTACGTACATTGCAGCTTGTCCTGCAGATAACACAACTGCTTTAAGCAAATCCTTTTCATGTATAGCTAAATACGCAAATACGAAACCCAATGTAAGCACTATTGATAACATAATTAGGTGTAAGACGGGTATCACTTTCCATCCTCCTCCAAATGATCAACCACTTTAGGCTTTACTTCTACTACCTTAGCTCTATGAGCTGCACGTGCAAGAGCATGAGAACCTGTGGGTGCTGCTATTGCTATGAATAGAGCTGTTACAAGAGATGCTCCAAACAAATACCATCTATAAGTACCAAGACTGTGAAGTGAAGGAGCCATTAGTGCTACTCCTATCAACGGATAAACTGCACCACCTATAGCGCCTATTGTTGCAGCATGCAACCTAACATAGAAATTGGGGAACCTAATCATACCTAATGCTCCTATTAAGTCGCTTATTGCCCCGATAACTACTAAGGCAAGACCTATATAGAATAATACCGCAAATACTATATCTATCATAACTATTCACCTATCTCTTTCTTTTCATAATACTTAGCTACGAATATATCGAGGGCATACGCCCATACAGCTAGGACTATGGCCCCAGGTATAAGGAACGGTGATGAAAAGTATATTGAGAGTATAATCATGAATGCTGCAACATCGAAGGATAAAGCGTCTATAGCTAATACTATATCTGGGATAGTAGGTCCTTTAATTGCTCTAATAACGTAAAGGATGAATGCTGCTAAGAATACTGGCATGATTATCAATATCACTGTTTTCGCTAGTTCCTCATAAGTCATCACATTAACCTCTACTTTGTAGTACGGAGTTAAAATATTATTTAAGCTTTTGTTATGTTCAAACATTAGTTACACTTATATACTAACTGTATAAATCCTAGTTTCCTCTATGAATAAAGCAAGCATGATAGACTTAATATAAGGGTTTTTCTAAAGCCTTGTACCGAGGAAACCAGCCATGAGTAATGGTGAGTTAAAGCAATATCTAGCAGAGAAATACAACGGTGATATAATAGTTTCATCAATTGATACGTCCGTTAGTATAGGTGGTTTAAGAAATCCTCGATTTAGAAAAGTGATACTCAATATACCACCTGTAAAAATGAGTAAAGTCGACAAAGTATTATTAGATGTTTCTATATCGACCACGTTTAATCCTCTAAATATTAAATGGAAATTACTATTCGATGAATTCACGTTAACAAGAGAATTCAAGCCACAGATATTAGTTGAAGATAATGGTTTCTATTATTCAAAACTAATATTTGACTTGACACCAGTGTATAAGTATAGCACTAAACATACGCTCGGAGTACAATTTGAAGGAGCAGAGCCCATTACCGTCGAGCATGTAAATTTAGTAA
>CAYUVB010000050.1:0-2310 GCA_964448055.1 uncultured Desulfurococcales archaeon
GCTAGATTAAATGGCTATACTGTTGGAATAGTAGCAAATAATCCAGCATACATGGCAGGAGTATTGGACATAGATTCATCGGACAAAATCGCAAGATTTGTAAGATTCTGTGATGCATTCAACATACCCATAATAACATTTGTAGACGTGCCAGGATACCTACCAGGGACAAGACAGGAACATGGTGGAATAATAAGGCATGGTGCTAAGGTTCTCTACGCATATAGTGAAGCAACTGTACCTAAATTAACCGTTATAGTACGTAAAGCATATGGTGGAGCATATATTGCCATGGCTAGCCGTCATCTTGGAGCAGATTATGTAGTAGCTTGGCCTACAGCAGAAATAGCTGTAATGGGCCCAGAAGGTGCGGCTGAGATAATATTCCGTAAAGAATTAGAGAAAGCTAAGACCCCTGAAGAGAGACAGCAATTACTTGAAAAACTGGCAAAAGAGTACCGTGAGAAGCTAGCTAACCCATATGTAGCTGCAGCAAGAGGATATATAGACGATGTAATAGAACCTAACGAGACAAGGCCCAAGCTCATAAAGGCTCTAGAACTATTCTTAACTAAGAGAGAGGTAAGAGTTAGAGTACCACCAAAGAAACATGGAAATATGCCGGTCTAACCCATATACCTTTTAAGTAAACCAGCTACTGCTATAGCTCTATGCAAACCACATGGCAGCGCCTTAAGGATAATACTCCATGAGGGCCTGCCAAACGCTATCTCATAAACAAGCCATTCACAATCTTTTACGAGTGATTTAATCCTAGAAACATTTAGACGTGCATGCCTGCGTTCAATGTATTCGAAAACTTTTTTCTGAAAAACTATACTTTGTATTACCCCTGTTCTCTTAAGTAGCCTAAGATATAAACGCCAGTTTCCTCTTTTAATAGCCTCCACAAGGCACCAAGCGGATATAATAGAGGGTCTCATACCTTCACCAGTTAATGGTAAAACTGTTCCCAAGGCTTCACCTATGACTGGATAGTTAGGGCTCATGTATTCTTTCCTAACACCATCTATACTAACTAATCCAACATATTTTCCTGCTATGCTTATGTTCTTAAATCTATAATCATTCTTTAAGAAGGTTTCAAGCATGTTAACTAATTCACTATAACTGGTTAGGCCTCCTACACCTACATGGGCAATTCTATCGTTAAACGGGAATATCCATAGATAGCCTATGAAACCTTGCCATGTGTGGACTTCAAAATGTTCTGGTTCATCTATTTTAGCGTTTTCCACAAGATATTCAACACCTATGATAAGCTTACGTTTTCGAGGACTCCACATATACCCTGATGCAATAACTGGTAGGTAATTAGGATAGTTTTTGGTAATCTCCTCTATACTTACCTTAGTATTAAAATGAACATTGCCTGGACCAATATAGTATTCCATTAATTTTGGTCTATCGATCATGTAGGCAAATGTTTTACGGCTAACGTATCTTACTACTTCTACGTTATCAACATAGATCTTAAAGCCCTTAATCTTGTTCAAGATATAACGTTTAGGAATGACATCAATGTATTCTTCAACACTACGTATAAGACCCCATCCACAAGCCTTAGCTCCTGGTCTACTAAGAGCTTCATATACTATAACATCAGCATTAAGCTTCCTTGATGCTAAGTACGTAAAAGCAGAGCCAGCTGGACCAGCTCCTATTACAACGAATCCTTCATATTCCTCTAAGACCACTATACACCACCTAGGGAGTATAGAGTCCTAAGAAGTGAAGTATTATGCAGAAACTTAAAACACTAATTCATTTATCTACATCTGGGCTCAAGAGAATAAAGTACTACGTCATAACCAATACAATAGCATTCGTAATGGGGACCATGGTAGGAGTGCTCTATTGGGATATTATTGGCGAGCAATTATCTAAAGAACTTTATGGTATTGCTGAAGAGTTATCAGCTAATCCTCTATATGCATATATATACATACTTGGGCACAACCTCATAATAGCTATTTCATTGGGCTTCTTTTCAGGTATAACCATTGCCGCACCAACGATAATAGCTTTAGTAAACGGTGCAAGCATATCAGCAATAGTAGTATATGTTCAAGAAAAACTAGGTGTACCAGCAATATTGTCAATATATGCTATGCTCCCGCACGGTGTTTTTGAGGTACCAGCCTTTATTATAGCTACTAGTTGTGGAATAGACTTTGGCGTATCTATATGGAAAAGAATATTAAACAAGATATCGAGCGGAGAGTATAAGGCAAGATTAAAGGAGGAAGTAGCGTTACTACTAGTCTCAGTAATACTATTTGCTATAGC
>CAYUVB010000050.1:2410-11138 GCA_964448055.1 uncultured Desulfurococcales archaeon
ATGTAAGACCAAGAAGTATAGTGTTCTGTGGTATGGGTGGTAGTGGCGTTATAGGAGATTATGTTTACATGCTGTCATATAGAATTAAAGGTTATCCTCCTGTTATAGTCGTAAAAGATTATAGATTACCAGGATTCGTGGGAACAGAAGATCTTGTATTCATTATAAGCTATTCAGGTAATACCCTTGAAACCCTAGCATGCTTCCATGAAGCTCTTAAGAGGACTAAGAATATAGTTATAATAGCATCTAATGGTAAACTTATAGAGGAGGCAGAAGAAAAGAACATACCCTACATACTTATTCCTCAAAACCTACTACCTCGAACAGCCTTACCCGATATGCTCTATGCTATCCTCGGAATTCTCGACTCTTCAAAATTAAGTATTGTGACACTTGATGAAGCTAGAAAAGCATTAGACTTCTTAGCTTCAGTTTTAGACCAAGTAGTTGAAGAAGCTAAAGTAATTGCAGAACACTTCTATAACCGTATACCAGTTATAACTGTTTCAACAAGCTTCTATGGTTTGGGTATCAGAGCTAAAAATGAATTCAATGAAAACGCTAAGGTTCCCGTTAAAGTTGAAGTCGTACCAGAATGGGCTCATAATGATATAGTAGGATGGGAAGGTGACAGCAAGTATCCTTGGAGCATACTGGTAATACATGGTGTAGATGATAACGTTTCTGAGCTACTAATGGAGTTTGCCGAGAACTACTATAAACAAATAGGATTACCTGTAAAAACGTTAATTCTCTCAGGAGCAAATACACTAGAAAAACTCCTATATGGTAGCCTCATTCTAGGTTTGGCATCAGTTTATTTAGCTAAGATGTATAATGTGAATCCGGTTGAAACAAAGAGTATAACCCAGTATAAGAACATGTTACATAAGATAAGTAGAGAATTAGATAGAGTTGGGTAAAAAGTGAGTAGAATAGATAAACAATATGTCAGGGAGATTACTGTAAAAGCCTTAGAAGGAGACAGAGTGTCATTGGCAAAACTCATTACCCTTATCGAGGAGTCTATGGAGTACTTCACAGTAGTATCCGACTTAGTATGGCCTAGAACCCTTAGAGCACATGTAATTGGAGTTACGGGTATGCCTGGTGCAGGTAAGAGCACGCTTATTTCAAGGATAACAAGATTGTTGAGGAAAGAAGGGAAAACGGTAGGAATAATAGCAATAGATCCATCAAGTCCTATTAGTGGTGGAAGCTTACTAGGAGATAGAATAAGAATACAGCAATCAATAGATCAAGGCGTATTCATGAGAAGCATGCCAGCCCGTAGGGAGGGAGTACTTCCATGGAGAGCACTGTTAACGGTTGAAATACTCGATGCTGTAGGCTACGACTATATCATAATTGAAACAGTTGGTGCAGGTCAAAGTGATGTACAAGTAATGCATGTAGCTGATACAGTACTAGTTGTAATAATGCCTGGAGCAGGAGATGAGGTACAAGCACTTAAGGCAGGCTTAATGGAGATAGGCGATATCTACGTAGTAAATAAAGCTGACAAACCCGAGGCAGAGACAACATATAATCAAGTAAAGTTTGCATTAGAGAACATTGTGCGGGAAAAAGGATGGAAACCTCCGATAATGAAGACGGCTGCGATAATGAACAAAGGTGTTAAAGAACTTGTAGCTATGATCAAAGAACATAGAGAGTATGCGGAAAAGACGGAGGTGCTAAGAACAAGAAGAATTAGAAGAAGATTACTTGAACTAGAGCTATTACTAAAGGCTAGATTCAACGAGTTAATTGAAAAAATAGTTGAAGAAAATGAAAACGCAAAGAAGATAATCGAGAATGTGAAATTAGGAACCATAGATCCTGTTAATGCTTCAAAGCAATTACTGTTCTTACTTCTTACCTCTAAGGTTAATTAAGGAGCAATAAGCTAAAGACTACTGGAGACACTTAATTGGAGGATAATGGTAAATTTAAGATAATAGAGGACTATATATACTCATTAATAGATATACCTATGTATCCTCAAAAAATAGCCACGTATAGGGTATCTAAAGTAAGCTTATTCTATGCTATCTTTACAGTCTTAATCATTAGTGCATCTAAAGAAACCGTTATAGTGGGATCGGTATTTTATAAAGTAGTAAAATGGACCATAACATGGTTTCCACATTACACGTTTATATTCGGTTACGTGGACTATGTCTCAATATGGGTAGTGTTAATAGGTACATTAATAGAATTAGGAGCTTTTGTACTTCTATCAGTAATAACTCACTATACATTAAGACTAATGGGAGGTAAATCTACCTTACCAGCTACATTAACTATAATAGGTTATTCTTGGATAGTCGATGTAATAATAATACTAGGAGGTTTAATAACGATAGGTCTCGATATACCTAGCACTATAGTGGTTCTTCTGGTCTCATATGTTATAGTTCTTTTAATTAAACTGGGCTTACTTGTGAGAAACTTATCTATAATACATGGGTTAAAGTGGACTACATCTCTCATTGCAATCCTCTTAGTATCAATACTATTCCTAATTATAGGATTAGCGGTAATAGTAGTGTGAAGAACCTTGAAGATAAGGTTCATCCTAGGCTTGGTACTACTAAGTGTAATAGTTCTAGGCTTTCTTCATCCATTGCTAACCATAAACATTTATACACCTATAGTGAGTCCTAAGCTGGAATATAGCTTGGTAAAAGCGATATATGATACGCTATTACAACCAAGGATAGAGTATACAGGCATAAACCATACAATAAATCTTACGGCTAAATCTGTTATTCTAAGGGTAAGAAGCAGTTTAGTCTTTGTACGTAATGGTTGTAGAGGAATAATAGAGTTCAAAGATGTAGCTAGTATTCCTTCAGAATATACGGTAACAAGAGAAAATGGTATAACGGTTATAACGGTTATAGGATATGAAGTTTATGTAGACCTGCCATGTAATATGTCTAAGTTCTTAATAGATGCTAGGTTATCTTATGTAGACATGGAATTACTTAATAACACTATTCCTGAAAACCTAGGTATACATGCTTTTGGCAGCATTGCGAAAATAATAGATAATACTAATAAAGCTGGTGTGTTATCACTAACATTAGAAGATAGTTTACTAGAACTAACAGGAAGATATCATGAATATAGTGGAGAAAGAGCATTGGAGTTAAAGACTACTTCATCAATAGCATACCTGTCTCTATATACTAGTAAGGATGTAAAAGTAAGGATAATCAAGGAAAACATAGGTGGTATAATAGATGTAGAAATAAATGGTTCATATGTCTATGAGAAATACTATATTGATGAAGAATACTATGAGAGCCCTATGAGACTTCATATAGGAATAACTGGTATAGGTAGTGGCATAAAAATAAGTATCTATAGGCTAGAAGAATAGTTAAAGGAAATAAGGTAGGTAAACAATTGATTGAAAAGATTATTCAAAGAGTACATCAAGAATACAAGAACGTGGCATCGGTAGCTTTACTGCTATATGATATTATCGACTATGCTGAAGAATTAGAAGTATTAGTTGTTGTAGATGATATTACACCACAATTGATGGCAAAAAACATAGAAGTAAATAGTAATACTGTAAATCTCATAATAGTATCAAAGAACGCGCTTGCAGGAGATGTATATTATGATTTACTAGGTGGATACCTAGCTTCAAAACTAACAGTATTCACTAGAATAATCTATGATAGAGGGTTATGGCTTAGAAAAGTATTAGAAGATTATAGGTATAGAATAGTCCTAAGAGAAATAGAGACGTTAGCAAGTTATGGCGAAATAATAGAGTATGCACTTATACCATATGAGTACTTCCCTGTAAAAAATCTTAGTATTTATGCTAAAATAAATTACAATCTTGCAGCCATGTTAGTAAAGGCGTACAATGATCTAGGAGAGGATTTATTAAGGAGAATGAGTAAAGAATATGAGACGTTAATTAAAAATGTTGCTATGAGGCATAAGTTTAAACTAATAGATAAATATATAAAGTTGAAGCCTGCAAGTATACCTAAAGCATTATTTTCGAAGACCTCCGGTTTCATAAAAGAAATAGTAGTACCATTAGCACACCCATTATTAGATGTGATGACAGGTTACCGTAAGAGTGAAAAAGAACCTATACAACTACCACTCTGTTTTGATAGTCCCCATATACTAATAGAAATGGAGTTAGGCAAGCTCGCATTAGGTGATTGGCGTAAAGTAGTCAAAGTATTAATGGGAGAATATAGAAGGAAAATTAAAAGGAAAAGCATATACAGTATCATAGATACAGCAGAACTACATGAATATGATAAAGGGATAGTAGTTGTTAAACAATATATGGGATTACCAGGAGTTAAGTGGTTACTAGCATCGCTAGTAGCATCTATTTCCAAGAAGTTTAGTGTCTTACCAAGTGAAAGGTTATTAAACGAATACAAAGCCGTTATGGAGTTGAATAAGCATAACATACCTGCAAGACACGTATTAATAGTTGACCCTATATCATATACCATGGTATTCGAATTTATTGAAGGTGAGCCCATATTAAACTTTCTATCCAAAGAAAGTTCTACCACATTACGAGCATATAGGCTTGTAGGTGAACTATTAGCTTCGATACATAGAATAGGGCTAACTATTGGTGATACTAAACCTGATAACTTTATATATAATACCAAGGAGGACAAGATCTATCCAATAGACCTAGAGCAAGCAAAGAAGACTAACAGCATAGAAGAGAAAGCATGGGATATAGCTATGTTCACGTACTTTCACTTCCATAAACCATATAAGAAAGTTGAAATATATCTACGTGAGTTCTTAACAAGCTATCGGGATACAATGGGATCTAGACCTATAAAAGAAGCCACAAGAGCTAAGTACTTAATACCCTTCACATCTATTGCTCCTATACAGCAGTTGATAAAATTACAGAACCTTATAAAGGAATACGCTAAATGACTTTTAACCTACCTTCTTCAAGAGCCAGTTCATGCCAACGGTTATCCACGATATTCATTCTTGATTTTAGTATGATTAATTCTCTACGTACTTGTGTGCTACCTGGATTTATTCTAAGCACTAGTATATTATCTGCTATAGTCTCGAGTAATCCTCCTTCCTGGAAGTAGTCTCTTGCCATATTCATTATTAACGATATTCCTTCATTCTTAAATAATAGTACTAATTCCTCAGATACTCGTGTGAATTCCTCTTCATCTAGTATACGATATAAGGCTGATAACCCATCTATTATTACTAAGTCTTTTCCAAATCCTTTACCCATAACCAGGTCTTTCATTAAATGTCTTAACTTACCAGGTGTTACAGTGTAGGGATCCACATATACCATTTTCAATCCTGTTGCTTCTAATTGTTGATGATTGTATCCAAGTAAGCTTAAAGTTTCAGCGAGCTGGGATACTGGTTCATCAAATGATATGTATAAGACATTATTTCCATGTTTAACGTTCTCAGCAGCAATTGATAACGTTAATAATGTTTTACCGCTACCAGAGGGGCCTATGATTAGCGTTGAGCTTCCTTTTATTATTCCACCTCCTAAGAGGTTGTCTAATCCCTCAATGTAGGTATTTATACGTTCCGACCTGCTTATGTACGTTCTACCTAAACTTAATGGAGTATGTACAACTAACCCTAGTTTAGGCATGATACTGTATTCTAATGATACCTCAGCTAGCGATGTACCTCTCATCTTGATTATATTCATGTATCTTCGATACGAGCCTGGCTTAGAGTAGTCAAGTTTTAATATTATTACCGTATCAGCAATGAATTCTTCAACACTATAACCTATGCGTTGTTCTCCTATAGGTAAGTCAGCTATTAGAATTGATGTTACATTAAATAGCAGTGCTAGGTTGTAGATAGCATTATGTAACATTGCTCTTGTCTCAATAGGCCCTAGAATATGCATAAGCGGCGTAATGGAATCTATTACTAATCTTTTAGCTCCAATCCTCATAACTGTCTTAAATATATTATCAGTTAACGTTGCTACGGCTTCACGGCTTATGGCTGTAGGTATCTGTATAAAAGAGAATAGGCCTTTAGCTTCAAGTGATTCAAAATCCATATCAAATTGTCTCATGAACTCATAGAATCTTTTACGTGGCTCAGCAAAACTTACATAAACTCCAGGTTCATTCCACTTTGTTGCACCAGTATAGATGAACCTGGCAGCAAATAATGTTTTACCAGTGCCAGGATTGCCAGCTAATAATGTTAATGTTCCTCTAACAAGCCCTCCTTCCGTAACCTCATCGAAACCGGGTACACCAGTGGGACAACGGCTTAGCTGTAAATCTTCTTCACTCTTAGCTGCCTTGGCGGACATATCTAGAACACCTAATCAGTATATTACCATTATTCTCTACAACACCACCTATATTAAGCTTTAATTCATTACATCTAGCTATTAATTTACGAATAACCTGACTATATAAGGATAAACTAGCCTAATATTTAGATTTCGGAAATGAGGTTTTACACCATAACAGCTTATATTGTGCATTAAAGGTAATACTAAGACTAGGAGATGTAGAGTTGTCATATATAGGTACAGTAGGACTACCTAGAGAAATTAAGCAATATTTATCAAAAGTATTAGAGGATGTAATCAAGAAAAGATATGGTAATGCCATGTATGCCTCACTTAAATCGTATATAGAGGCACAAAGCAATGGAAAAACAATGATAGAGTTAATGTTATTATCACCTAAAGATTTAGCTGGAATGCTAATGGACTATTTAGGTGGATCAGAGGATACAACAATACATTTCCTAGAAACTATCATAAGAGGAATATATGAAGAATTAGGAGATACACCAGAATTAGACGTCCATGAAGCGTTAAGGAATTTAATGAAAGGTAGTGAAGAAGGTTTCAGAAACTTATTACTTGAAGTAGCATTTAAGTTAGGGTTAAAACTTAAGAAACCCATGTTTTAACGTGACCTTAGGTGTAAGAACTACCATTATACTTAAAGATTATGTGTTCTATCGATTCATATATAGGATTGCCTTTACCACCCAACATTTCCATTAACGTATATTTAAGGTTTTTAATAGTACGTGGGAAACCGTTGTAGTTCATATAGTTTTCTATTGCTAACCAAAGACCTTCACCGTAGTTCTCCTTTATATATTTCTTAAGCTCTTCAAACACCATGTTCTCTATATCTATATGGGGCAAGACCAGTAGCCCCCAGTATATTTATCGCATTCGTGGCATAAACGATTAAACCCTTTATAATATCCCAATATTACTTGCCTCAGGTAAAGCCTCAATAGTAGGTGTTAGCTTATGGCGTATAAGTGTATTTCAAAGAACATATACTTATTAGACCCAGAGCCTCTGGGGTACAAGAAACAAATAGCATTGTACTTAGTAAAGGGAAGCAGGTATTCCGCATTAATTGATACTGGGCCAAAAATAGTTATAGATAATGTACTAGAAACTCTAAGCAGTATATTAGGGAAAGACGTTGAATCGCTGAAATATATTATGCTAACACATATTCATATAGACCATGGTGGAGGAGCGGCAACACTAGTTAAAAAGTTAAGAGATAAATATGGTATCTACGCTAGGATAATGGTTCATCCGAGAGGAGCCAAGCACATAATAGATCCATCTAAACTATGGGAAGCATCATTAAAAGTACTTGGTAAAGCAGCTGAGATACAAGGTAAACCCGACTCCATAGACAAGGAATACGTGGAAGCATTAAATGATAATAGTAAAATAGACCTAGGTGACGCCAAGATATTAGCAGTATATACGCCAGGTCATGCGCCTCACCACATATCATACATAGTATATCCCGACAACATCGCAATTACAGGTGATGCTGTAGCCATACACTATGATGGAAGATTGCATCCAGTAAGTCCACCGCCATTTAAACTTGACGAGGCCTTGCAGAGTATTGAAAGATTAAAATCCTTTAAGCCTAAAAGGATAGCGGTAACGCATTATGATGTAGTAGAAAGTGATGGCATAGAAGTATTAGAGCATGCCTCTATGAAAATAAAGCAATGGTATGAGATAATCAAAGGATTTGTAGATAAGGGTGTAAGAGATCCCAGGGAAATACTGGAATACATACTTGAGGTAGACTATGAAACCAAGTATATAGTTGAGGTTAGGGAAAACAACCCCATATTCAAGGGTTCAGCTCTACAATCAGTAAGGGGAATTCTACAATACATACTGTCCAAGAGCTAGGATACTTAACGTATAGTGATGCATAGAGCGGTAGGGCGTAATAATTAGTTATTAGTTACATGAAGTACTTCCATTCAAGAATAATTGATAGAAGTCTCCAAGGAATATTTTTAAGACCTTTTCTAAGGACACCATATCGCTTACATCTATATTTGACGCTTCTATATAATTCTTAATAGCTATCCATGTATGTTCTCCAAAATTCTTTACTATAACCCTTTCTATCCTCGCAAGCACGTCCTCGTTTCCAGCGTCTGCCTTCACCATGACCTGATTGATAGATGTAACTGCGAACACAAACTTCACCTACTGTATAGTATACCGTTTTAAAGGATATTACAATGGCTATAAATAATAAATAAAAGGTATTAGCGAAACACTTATAAAGCCAACAACTCAGCCTCCCAGCTCCTTACCCCAAAGCTTCATCCAAAGATCAAGTGCAGGATATATTGCCAGCTGAGTTGCAGTATAATAGCC
>CAYUVB010000051.1:0-2522 GCA_964448055.1 uncultured Desulfurococcales archaeon
AAACACAGCTAAAGCCCGAGAACTAGCTGCTAGATATGCGTTAAAAATAGTTGAAGAATTAGAACCTAAGATAATAGGTTTAGGTACAGGTAGAACTACCAAAAAGTTCATTGATTTAATGATAAACGAATTAGATTTATCTAAGTATAAGTTCGTGATTTCATCAATAGATACCTTATTATACCTCACTAGGAAAGCAAGAATAGTAATAGACCCTAACGCTAACCCTGATATATACATTGACAGTGCTGATGAAGTAGATGTTAGATTAAATATGATAAAGGGAGGAGGAGGAGCATTACTACGCGAGAAAGTCTTGTCACAACGTTCTGCATACAATGTATTCATAGTAGATTACAACAAACTATCAGAAAGAATAGGTAGTAAGTCACCTGTGCCTATAGAGGTAGTGCCCAACGCGTTAAACAATGTTCTAATTGAACTAAGAAGATTAGGATTTAAAGCTAAACTACGTATGTCCAAGACTAGAATGGGCCCTACAATAACCGATAATAACAACTACATAATGGATGTATATATACCACCCATAGATGATCCAGAGGGTTTAGATTTAAAGCTAAAGAAAATAACTGGAGTAGTTGAAACAGGTTTATTTTACAACATAATAGATGTATTGATAGTAGGGTACCCAAATAATGTCATCAGAATACAAGGAAGTAGACGCCACTGAGATACAAAACATAATTAATACTAAGTTAAAGAATAGATTAGTTTCATCTAAAGCAAGAGAAGCTGTATATCTTAAGATGCTTATAAAAATAATAGTTAAGAATCATGTAGAGCGAAAAGAGTATTGGATATTTCATGGACGTGAGAGAGACTACATGATAATACCAGGAGTACTATGCACATGCAAAGATTTTTTAATACACGTAGTACCTCAACAAACAAAAAGAACTTGCTATCATCTAGAGGCACAAGCCTTAGCTGAACAAACAAGCAAATACCGTATTCTACACTTAGATGAACAAACAATGAATACCATACTAATTGAGATATTAAAAAATGAGTACTCGCCTACCCTTAGGAGAATACTTATATCCAGAAAATAGAGATTAAGAGGACCAGGAGTACATAGGGAGATACATCAATAGGTGAGGATTATGGGTAGGAGAAGAAAAAGGAGGAAGATTCAAATCCGAAGACCTTTAAGAACCTTACCTAAAATATTCCAATGCCCCAACTGTGGAGTAAAGGCTGTGACAATAGAACTAGATAAAAATACAAAGAAGGCAGTAATTAGATGTGGTAACTGTAAATTATATGCTGAATTAGAAGTACCGTCAGCATTTCATGAAGTAGATGTATACGCTAAATTCTTGGATCTTTTCTATGAAGGATCATTAGAATACACATTCCTAGAAGGGGAAGAAGTTGAAGAAGCTAAGGAAACTGAAGGTACATGAATATCTAACATCTAAGGCGAGGAGAGAAGTACTACACTTTACGTTAATAGATCCTGAAAAAACTTCTCCAACTCAAGCATTGAGAAACGCAGAAGAAATGGAAAAGAATGGCACAGATGCAATACTTATTGGGGGGAGTACAGGAGTTACGGAGAGACTATTAGATAACATCATATCAGAGCTAAAGAAGAACATAAATATACCGATAATACTCTTTCCCGGCAATATCTCAGGTATATCGAAACACGCCGATGCTATACTCTTTATGAGCTTATTGAATTCAGATAACCCTTACTTCATCGTAGGAGCTCAAGTGCTTGGTGCACCAATAGTATATAAGTATGGACTTGAAGTTCTCCCAACAGCTTATATAATAGTTGGATATGGTGGTGCAGCAGGTTACATAGGTCACGCCAGACCTATTCCATGGGATAAACCCGAAATAGCCGTTGCATACGCATTAGCAGCTTACATGATGGGGATGGATTACATATACTTTGAGGCGGGTTCAGGAAGCCCACACATAGTACCACCTGAGATTATAATGAAAACAAAACAATTGTTAAACGATCAAGTATTTGTAATAGCAGGTGGAGGAGTACGAAGCCCCGAAGATGCTAGAAAATTAGTTGAGGCCGGAGTAAATGCTATTGTAACAGGCACCATAGTTGAAAAGGATTTAGCTAAGGCTACAAAAATAATAGAGGCTATAAAGAAGCGCTAGGGTGGAGGATTAGTATACTTTTTCAAAAATGCTCTCTCAACGTCAACGTCTATTAAGTTAGCAACAGATAATAACCATGCTAAGACGTCAGCTATTTCCTCTTCTATATTATTCCTATTACCTGAGAGTAATGCATTGGCAAGTTCTCCTACTTCTTCGACAAGCCACGCAAATGTTGCATAAAGACCTCTAGCTTTATCCCTTTCATAATATGCTCTACGAATTAGTTCTTGGGCCTCTCTTATCTGCAATAATCTACACCCACATACAACTACCTTAAGAAAGACTTAATAAGACGGATAGTCCTAGAAAAGTTTACGGGAGCAAATCATGTCGTCAAGAAGAAGGAGAAGAACAGGGCCAGGACCATT
>CAYUVB010000051.1:2622-6848 GCA_964448055.1 uncultured Desulfurococcales archaeon
GGCCTACTAGGTGGACTTATACTGAACTTACCTTTGTAGTATTCAAAGAGTATCCACATACCAGTTTCAATAGCTAATTTAGCAACTTGAACTGTTTTGTCCGCATCAAATTTCCAGCCTACAGGACATGGCGCATGTAAGTGTATGTACTTGAACCCCTTGATGGATGCTGCCTTCTTAAGCTTAGCAATAAAGTCTTGAGGATAAGCTATACTTGCTGTAGCAACATACGGTACTCTATGTGATATCATTATTAGCGGCAAATCTTTCTTATGTTCTCTTTTACCTGTCCACGTAGTAGTTGTCCAAGCACCATAAGGTGTAAGACTGCTCCTTTGTATACCAGTATTCATATATGCTTCATTATCAACACATATGTATATTATATTATCGTTTCTTTCTGCCGCTCCACTAAGCGATGCGAAACCTATATCAGCTGTACCTCCATCACCAGCCCACACAACAACAATAGCATCTTTACCTAACATCTCATATGCAGTAGCCATACCAGCTGCTGTTGAAGCTGCTGCAGCAAACACTATATTTACCGTAGGGAAGTGAAAAGCATTCTTAGGTATAATACCTTGAATTACTGCTGAACATCCTGCTGGAACAACTAGAATAACTTTATCGCCTAACGCCATGCCTAAATAACGTAGACCCATGGCCTCAGGACATCCGGGACAAGCAGCATCTCCTGGACGGATGTATTTCTTATCAGGTTCTAGTCTAAGATTAAAAACCATACATAACACCTCCTTAGCTTTTTATGTCCATGAATTCATACTCATAAGGCATATACCATTCTTGTCTTTTAACAAACCAGCCTTGTTCCTCTACTTCGCCAATAAACTTCTTCATGATTTTGGAGATGTCCTTGTATCCAACATCAACACCGCCAATACCTGCTAAGACTCCCTTCATTGCTGGAGGTTTACCAAGATTTCCTAAAGTCGATGAAACTTCAATGAATAATGGACCTGCATTACCAAATGATATTGATCTATCCATAATCAATACACCCTTCATAGAATTACAATAGCTCAGAACCTCTTGTACGGGGAAGGGTCTGATGAACCTTATCCTTAACACACCTACTGGTAATCCCTCTTCTCTAAGCCTATCAACTGCTTCCTTTGCATCTCCAGCCCACGCACCTGCAAGAATAATTAAGTACTTAGAATCACTACATTTATAACATTCTACTAAACCGCCATAACTTCTACCAAAATACTTACCATATTCTTTGTCAATATTCTTGATTACCTCTCTAGCGTTGTTCATAGCTTTCTCTATATCATATCTTAACATCATGTAATCTTTAGGCGTAGCGATATTACCCATACTAAACCTGTTATTAGGATCAATTACATATAACTGCTTTCTTGGAGGAAGCCATGCATCAACATCCTCTTGTTCCAGGACATCTACGGGAGCTGTGGTATGACTAAGAATGAATGCATCAAGACCTACGATCATAGGTAAATTTACTTTATCATCTTCAGTAATCCTGAAAGCCTGCAATGTTAAATCAAATACTTCTTGATTATCTTCCGCCATAGCTATGATCCAACCTGTATCCCTTTGACCCCATATATCTGAATGATCCGTCCAAATATTCCAAGGAGGACCTATAGCTCTTGTGACAACAGCCATAACTAATGGAACCCTTGATCCAGCAACCCACCATAAAACCTCATGCATGTACAATAAACCATGACTAGATGTTGCTGTAAATGCTCTAGCACCAGCAATAGCAGCACCATAGACTGCTGCAAGCGCACTATGCTCGCTCTCAACTCTAATCATCTTAGCACTTAGTTCTCCCTTCTCAACCATTTCGGAGAGTTTTTCAACAATAGTAGTTTGAGGGGTTATTGGGTAAGCAGCAATAACTTTCACTTTCGCTCGCTTTACAGCCCAAGCAACAGCATAATTACCTGTTAAGGGGAGAATAGGCATACAACTCTCACCTCTCAGGGACCATTACAATGGCTTTCACAGGACAAACATTACTACAAACACCACAACCCTTACAGTACTCATAGTCTATTATAACACCTTTTTCGCTCTTAGATATAACCGAGAAAGGACAATACAACCAGCACATAAAACACGATACACATTTAGAATAGTCTATTACTGGCTTAAATGTTCTCCAAGAACCAGTCTTACCCATAGAACCTTCACTTGAAATAGACAAGGGTAAACTAAAACCTTTAATTCTTATAAGACTACCTGACATACTTACACCTGGTTATACTTTTTAACGGAATTATATGCATCAATAGCTGCATTAGCATTAAGTTCGGCCAATTTACCTGACCAATTACTTTTAATGGCTTTAACTACCGATTCTATACTAATTACACGCAAAACTCCTATAATCGCACCAAGCATTGCCGTGTTTATTAATGGCCAACCGGCAAGCACTAGACCATACTTTAACGCTATCCTAGTTGCATCAACATAGTACGTTTCATATGAATCATCAAGTTTTACGGGTTCAGGAGAATTAATTATTATTTTACCATTAGGTTTTAGACCTTTGATAACATCAACTATTTCAATAAGTGATGGGTCAAAAACTACAACAACGTCAGGTTCTTTGATTTCACTATGAATTCTTATAGGCTTATCACTTATTCGAGCAAATGCTAGTACAGGCGCACCACGTCTCTCGGCACCAAAGAATGGGAACGCTTGACCATATTTACCTTCTATAAGCGCTGAAGCCACAAGAAGATTTGCAGCCGTAACAGCTCCTTGACCACCACGTCCATGAAATCTTATTTCAATAAACATGGATCACTCCATGTTTGATAATAATTATATGCTGTAAAAAATAGTTTTTGTTAGATAAAGGGAGCACATATAAGCAAATATGCTTAGGGTAGGAAAATGCATATACCAACACCTGAAGAATTAAGAAGATTAAGGAAAAAAGCTGGATTAAGTCAAAGAGAATTAGCTAAACTAGCTGGCGTCAGCCAATCATTAATAGCTAAAATAGAAAGAGGCGAGATAAATCCAAGAGTTAATACATTAGAGAAAATATTGAAGGCCATATATAGCCGATTAGGAGATAAGCAAGGAACAGCCAAGGAATACATGAACTATCCTGTGATAACTGTTAACACTAAAACTCCCCTAAGAGAAATTGTTTCAATAATGGACAAATACGGTATTTCACAAATACCTGTAGTGGATAATGAAGGTAAACCTGTAGGAACAGTCTACGAAACCACCATATTAAGGATAATAATTTCAAGAGATAAGAACATAGAAAAATTAAAAGCTGAAGATATAATGGAAGATCCATTACCAACAATCACTGAAAACGCATCATTAAATACTATACTGCACTTATTAGCTGAATACCCCGCAGTACTAGTCATGGATAAGAATGGTATTAAGGGAATCATAACAAAAATAGATATAATAAGGAAAATGGTTGGAATATACTCACAAAAGTGGGCTCCAGTTGAAACACAGGGGTCGTTAATCGGGGAGTAAAACATACATATATAGATTAAGTAATTGAACATAGAGGCTATTCTTACCTAAACGGGTACACCCCTACGTTTCAACTCTACAAGCTATACGATAATGCATGTATCAATATATACTACAATACAAATTAAGTTTATACAAAATATTAGATTAATTCAATGGTACCTAAAGCTAGTTATATTGGCCCATATATTCCACTAGAAATAAGGGGGTAGGGGCATTAACATTTTCATGTATTCTTTAATATGATATTTAATGTATATAGGTGTATGTAGGTGTGACATAAGTGGGATGCATACGAAGAGCAGGGGTGTTTACTCCCCAGTTAATTTAAATGAACACCATTCATTTATAAGGATGAAGGGTTTACCATTGTTTTCTCGACCATATCTTGATAATGGTTTAGTTAAGTGATGCATCGACGATATTGGTGGTGTATAAATACCTTCCTTAAGACTTCTCTCTATTCTTACTAGGATTTTCCTAGCATTTGGATCATAGTATCCGCATCTAGGACATTTATATCCTTTATCCTTTCCAGCAGACTTCATCGTCTTACCACATTGTGGACATTTAGGGTTATGTTCTATGTATCTATTAAGTTTTATTACCTCTAATTTTTCAGCATTGAATGAGATTTTAGGATGTGTAGAAGATGGAGGTCTTACGCTTCCACCTATTCTTACATAATCCCCTGGAATAAGTTTCAATGC
>CAYUVB010000051.1:6948-11084 GCA_964448055.1 uncultured Desulfurococcales archaeon
AATATCAGGTTTATCTCCTCGTAATCCTAAAAGTACTGGATCAGGTCCGTGAGGTGTTATAACCATCCTATCGTTTTCGAAGTCATAATTACTAAATAAGTAACCCTTGTATTTTAATTCAACCCTCTTAACACTTAATTCATCAACTAATCTTTCACGTTTTCCCATGTTCTCAATTATCCTATATGCAAGTAACTCAAATGTATAATCTTCTTGATAGTCTATTAGTCCTCCTATAGCCGATAAAGCTCCTATTAGTCCTCTATTTTGTTTATTAGATAAAATTATAGTTTGTGTTTTCTCAGCGATTTTTAAGGCTATGTCGAGTGTGACTACATCTGTTAAAGCCTTCTTGTATAACCATCTGTATTCGTTAGGGATATTGTTACCTACAAAAACAGCTATGCCTGGTTGTCTGTACTTGGTCTTCCTCGAGATTTGTGTATAAGCTTCACTTTCATTTCTTATTAGCTCTAGTAAATCTTCTAATCGTTTTTCAATTATTCTAAATCTTAGTACTACGGCACCGTTCCCTCGAGTTTTCCACGGGATATTAGGATTTAACCTTATTAGATTAGGGTAGTCTATGAATTCGACTCCTTTTTGTAGAAGTTTCCTTATAAGGAGTATGGAAAAATGTGTTGTACAACCGCCTTGTGGTGTATCGTGGTTATCTATTCCTATGTGAAGAGTTATTTCTGACATACTTTTCTCTAGAATATTATTTCTTTATCTCTTTTCCTTCTACTACTATCATTGTTAAAGTAGATCTAACCTTGGGTAACCTTCTTATTCTTGTTGTAACTATTTCCTTTAACTTATCCATTGAGGGAGCGGTTACCTTTACAACAATATCATATACTCCATAAACTACATAAGCTTCAGTTACACCTTCTATTTTACTTAATTCATTCAATACTTCCTCTTCGGCGCCAATGTCGGTGTTTATGAGTACTATTGCTGTTGCCATATTTCGTTACACCCGTCTTTTAGGTGTGTTGTTCTGCACCTAAATATATTTTTATCTGTTTTACCGAGAATAATAGTTACTGAGCGTATCATATCATGTTAACTGTTAAAGTATACGTCTATACGCGTAAAGAGGATGATCCTAGCAAGTGTACTGCTGAGAAGATGGTAAGATTAGGTTATGCTACACGTATTGGTAAATCTATCAAGTTTCCACGTAAAGCCGTAGTACTCAATCCATATGCTAGATTAATACTAGGACCTGAAGATAGGGAGTTAGTAGAAAAATATGGCCTTGTTGTTGTAGATGTATCATGGAATAAGCTTATAAGAGGTGAAGAAGGATTCCCCAGACTTAGAGGTCAACATAGAAGATTACCTTATCTAATTGCAGCTAACCCTGTAAACTATGGTAAACCATTCATGCTTAGTAGTTTAGAAGCAGTTATAGCGGCGTTATACATATTAGGTTATATTAATGAATCCATAATGTTCTCAAGATTATTTAAATGGGCTAAGACATTTATTGATCTTAATAAAGAATTGCTTGAAGCATATAGTAAAGCTGAGAGTAGAGATGTTGTAGAGAAGATTAGTAGAGAATTCTTAGGGGAAGCCTAGGCCTCGGCTATAACCCGCCTTCTGTACTACGGCGGTATTAGACTATGCGGCCCCTACCACCGTCGCGCGGGCCTCATCGGTGGAACATGGGGCCTTGCTCCCACCGGGGTCGGCCGTTTCAACGCATCCGCTAACATACTCGGCGGGTTACTGCCTCCCCGTTACCGGGGAGGCCTCACCGCCTCATAGACATCTGTTAGCGGCCGTGTCGTTTCTGTGCCGTTGCCACGGGTATCACCCGTGCCCCTTACGGGGCCCGGTTCCCGCGGGGAGGGCGGAGTTTCCTCAGGCTGAAGGCCCGATACCGCCAGCCGAGGCCTAGGCTTCTATCCCCTTCTAACTATTTAGTTGTTACCACGTTATTTATGTTACCTTATAAAAGATTGTAGGGTTTTTATGTCGGGTATATGAATGGGGACAGATTTAGCCCCGAGGACTTACATGTCGTAAGAATATTTCTGTCAGGAAAGCCGTAGAGAGGCTCCAAGAAAGAGTTCGTGGTGTAGAAGTCGAAACAGATATGGCTAATGACTATCATGAAGATACAATAGAGAAGATATTCAAGAAGTGTAGGTTGAATCTAAAAGCATCTGAGAAAATTGTGGTGGCGAAAAGCATAGGTAACTAGACCTAGACCCAGGGGACATAAGAAGTCTTCAGACTATAGGAAAATACGTGTTTACTATTTTTATTGTATTTCATCGCTATTTGTTGTAGGGATAATCTTGAGAGTAAATATTCTAGACTTTACTCGTTGGTGTGCTTCTAATAGGATTGGTTGCTGGAAGCAGTATTGGAACAATGTTATTTCCGCGATATGTAACTAAGACATTGTATTCTACTATAACATCTACTATAACACTTACTAAAACTCAACAACATGTATCAACAATAACTAGGACTATTACAAGTATTATTACGAAGACGCAGACATTAACAGCAACTATAGTAAAAGAGTTGTATAGTACCATTACAAAGTCAGTTACATCGATTACAACGTCATTGATTACGTTGACAAATACTGTAACGTTAACAAGTACGAGTATTGAGACAGTGACATTAACTAAAACTACAACTGTAATTAAAACTGTTACAACTACGGTAACTACTACAGCAATTATCCCTACAAGAGAATTAAGTGCAGAATGGATTCCGCCACCTGTATGTAAGGAAGTTGACCGTGAATTATTCGATGAGAAAGTAGTTCTCTGTAGTATTAGCCAATGGATTGTTCTACAAGACATAGCAAAGCAACTAAGAGTTCCAGGGAATCCCTGGGAAACAGCAGTAAACGTTGGAAGATGGGTTGCTAAGCACATTGAGTATGAAAAAGATGAAAACCTTTTTGGAGTTAAAACTACATTCAGCTACCACTTGAAACATTAAATAATGGTCGTGGTGATTGTGAAGACCTATCACTTCTTACGGCTACATTACTACTAGCTACAGGGAACTTTGAAAAAGTAGTTCTTGCAGACATAGAGTACAAGGACAAAGTAATAGGTCATGTAGAAGCAGGGATTGTAGTTAATGGAAAAGTATACATGGTTCCCTGGGTAGAAGACCCTTATCCCATGGAGCTTGAAATAGACTATTACGGAAATGAACGCGAACACAATTCCACGATATCTAATATAACATTGTACTATATTAGCATAACAAGCGATGAAATAAGTGTGGAGGAAAAATTCATAGATGCTTCGAACTTCAGCTATACTTATCCACCGCCAATAACAAGTAAACATCTAGAAGCTATACGAGGTTCAATTACTAAGCTTTTACAAGAAAAAGGCTATAATACAAGGAATTGTCCCTTGTATTTAAACGAAATAGCAGAGTATATAGCATCTTATATGCCTCAAGAATATCCACCCATCCACACATCAGTTAACTACTATCTTATTTGGAGACCAATAGATTGGTATAGTAGTAAGGCTCCAGAGTGGACTGCTTGGCGGATAAATCAAAGTATAATTAGCTTCTGGGATCATATACAAGGATGGCTTAATGAATATTACACAGGTTGTGTAAGTGTCTACGTTGAAAACGATACAGACGTGGTAGAAGATTACGTATACAATGTCTTCGGAGATATGATCACTGTTGAGAAGGAAAGACCTGTGATGGTAATTTACTTTCTTACACCTATAGATTATCCAGTACCACAAGCTATGGCTAGTATAGATGATAAGCTAGCTATATGGGTTAATGTTACAGAAGACGAGTATATACAAGTACTGTTCTATAAGGATGCCCCATCCCCGATATTCGGTATAGCAAAGCCTGGATGGAGATATATTAACATACCATATGTAGAAGCCGATAAGTGGGAAGTAACAAGTAATGGAACAATAATAGAGGTATCCATGAACAAAATAAAGAGCCAACTCGGGCAAGGACTATACGAGCTATTAATATGGTTTAACGATAAAATAGTATACGTGAAAATAATTGAAGTAAAGTAACATAATGTTTTAATTAATAAAATTAAATATATATGGAAAAGTTTGGTGGACCGGCCGGGATTTGAACCCGGGACCTCTCGG
>CAYUVB010000052.1:0-1613 GCA_964448055.1 uncultured Desulfurococcales archaeon
GTTAATGTGAAATCGTAGTTCTTTCTAGGCTTCTTTATTTGTACTTCCTCTATGATTAATGGTCTCGTGCTCATGTATTTCTCTACACCTTATATGATAGTATTTCTCTTACGAATGGATTATTCTTTCTTTCCTCACCTATACTTGTTGTATCACCATGCCCTGGTAGTACTATTATATCATCTGGTAATGCCATAAGCCTTATGATGCTTTCAACCATTTTATTCCAGTTTCCTCCAGGGAAATCTGTCGAACCTATGGTTCCTTTAAATAGTGTATCACCGGTAAATATGTAGCCTTGTCCAAGAATTGAGACGCTTCCAGGAGTATGTCCTGGTGTGTGTATTATTTTTAATTCTATGTCTCCTGTCTTAACTATATCTCCGTCATCTATATACTCGTCTATTTCGGGTATGTTCCATCCCGGATCATAGAATCTGCAATACTCGTAGCTCATCTCCATTATTGCTCCATCATCTTCATGTAATAGGAATAATGCATCAGTATAATCTAGTAGTCCTGGTACACCTAGAATGTGGTCAAAATGACCATGAGTTGCTATTATGTGTGTTATTGTAGTCTTAGTTGCTCTTATAGTATCTAATATTTTATCAACGTCACCTCCAGGGTCTATTACCACTCCTTCAAGGCTGTTTATATCTCTTAGAATATAGGTGTTTGTTGCTAAGGGGCCTGTCTTTAATCTTATTATCTCTACTCTATCATCACGATATACGATGTCCACGAAGCTATCCCTCGTAGGGAAGGCTACGTCTTTGTATGTATACGTTTGGTTTTTAATAGTATTCTAGCGTAACGTAATAGTTTTATGCCTTCAAACCATAAGATAGCGTCTGCTACTACTGCTAATGTAAGTGGAATTACGTCTATATCAGGGTAAAACAGTATTATATACGATACTATACCAGCAAGCACTCCTGCCGCTATGGGTATTAGTTTCGGTATTAGTGAACCTGCTATTAATATGTAGGTTGAAAGAATACTTAGTCTTGATTCAACTGCACGATATCTTCCATCAAGAGTTTTCTCGACTAATCCTAATCTTATAAGCCTGTCTAAATGATGTTTAGCACTACTAGGACTCTTGAACCCGAGTCTTCTTTGAAGCTCTCTTACACCCAAAGGTTCTTTACTAGTAAGTAGCTCAAGGTATACTCTAAGGGACTGACCTCCTAGTATTAGCTCTACTGGTATGCTATTGTCCTCGCTATCCCTATGTTTACGTTTCAAGTTCTCTTCATCCTCTCCACTTACCCAGATTAAAATATCTTACCTAAGGGGTATTAAGTAGGAGTGGAGAGTAAAGCAAAGTAGTATCTACATGAACATTCTCCTTAAAATAATAAACGTTATAAGCGCAACAGTAATTGCCGATAATGCTACAATTGCCGTTAGAACAAGTTTTCCATGAGATGCTGCCTCTATTGTACCCGTTATGGTATATACAGTACCTAATTCTTTAGTACTAATCATAGTACTCTCAGCTATTGTTATTGTTGATGAGGTAGGAATCTTAGTACTTGCCCTCACACTTAGCGTGGTATGTGTTAATGTAGGCTTCGTAGTAGTTGTCCTATACTCGTGCTGTGCTA
>CAYUVB010000052.1:1713-3870 GCA_964448055.1 uncultured Desulfurococcales archaeon
TCATCTATATCTACTCCTAAAATCATTTCTTTAACACTAGTGTCCACTACTTTGCCGTTCTCAATTACTATTTTTGTATAATAACATATATTTTTATCTATGAAGTCATCGTGGCCCATGTACTTAGAATAAACTATATCTGTGCCATTAATATTTAGAATGTAAATTCTTACATACATTAACTTAAAGGTATCGGGGACGTTAATCCTACGGTAAGTATTAACTATTATGTCTATTAGTGTTTGTTCAACAATTGTTGAATATGGATCACGATAACCTACCTCTATTAGTACACCGTCAATGTATTGAGATGCCGATATAGGGTAGGCGTACAGTACTATTATAGCTATAAGTAGTACTAGAGCTAATGCTCTAATAACATACCTGGTTAGCATCAAGACAGCTTCATCTCACTTCTGTATTTCTCCTAATACTATATCTCATGATACGAATATATAGCGAACCACTCGAACAAACTTGAATGTAGATTATCTAGATTATGTACGATACATGTATACAATTAATTCAATTTTATTTGGAATAGGTGGTTTATACTATTATTTTCTTAGCCATCCTATGATATTCTTGAACTCTTCTTCATCAATGTAGCCTTCAATTAACATCCCTTTACCTGTTTCTCTGTTCCAAAACAGTAATGTTGGTGTTGCTCTTACACCATACTTGTCATGGAAACTATTTGTTTCATCCAGTATTTCATTAACTTTATCATTAGCACACGATATTATCTTGTTAACCATTTCATTACTCATACTCTTGTTAATTATTCCTAATACTGTGTCTATTGTAGGTCTTTCACCTTTATCAATGAAGCCATAGTACAAGTCTAATGTTATGTTAAAGTATATACTACTGTTTCCTGTATACTCATATAAGCATCTTGTAAGGGCGTGAAGCTCAGCTACATTGCGGTGTACTATGAAGTCCAATGGGTGTAGTTGTAATGTGTTATTGTTTATCAACTTAGTTATTAGCTCATGGTTTACTTTGTAGAATTTCGCGCAATAAGGGCACCAGTAGTCTTCAAATATGTATAGTATTATTGGTGCTTCTCTATTACCCACGACTGGTATATCTTCTTCTGGAACCTTGGGGTCAAAGTATATTTCAACAAATCTTGTCATGAAGAATTCTGTAGCAAGCAATAGCATATACTGCTTCTTTATGGTATAGTAGTTTTCACCTATTTTCTCCATGTAGATTATACCCTTTGTTAGATCATCTTTTGAGTAGAATAGGAAGGTAGGCCTATAATCTACTTTTATTGGCGGATTATCATCTATTCTTTCAACACTGTCGACATGAGCTAGTGCTATTGATTGCAATGTCTTAATGAATTCTGGAGTCAAGGTTATGTTTCTTTTAGTCCACTTGCTTAGCCCGTTAACTACGTACACCTTAACATGATAAGTATATGTTACATTTATTTGGAGATACCTTGCTACTGCTTCACTTATAGAGTAATCTATTATTCCTAAACCGTCTACATAGTCCTCAACATACCTTTCTAGACTGGATATGTTACCTTTAATTAATAGTGATGGATAAAGCCTTAAACGCCACCCTTGTGCAGTAGCATTAACCATACATCTTCCTATATTCTGAACGTTTATTCCTTGCCTAGTAGCTTCATGTATGAATGTTTCTAAGAATTTCTCAGCATTTTCCTTCTGTTCCTGAGATACATATACATAAATTATGGAGGGACTACTACAGTTCTCCAAGCCTTGAACTATAGGTATGGTTGGTGTCTGTGTAGTTGTAGTAGGTGAGGTAGTTGTAGGAGGAGTAGTTAATGTATCATAATGTGGTATAGTTGACATAGATGGTGTTTGCATAATAGTCCAAAGGTAGTATGCTATTACAGCTACAATAACCAGTACAATGGTTACACCTAGGACCATGAAGGTTCTTTTGACCATAGGCCTCACACCACGTAACAAGTGTTTTAAGGCTTTTATCTTAACTAGTACTTAATAGCTTATAATGCTTGTATAATCACTTCTCCGTGGGTTTTTGACTAAAATTTCTTAGTATAAAAAGTGCTCCGTTGTATTCAACTATCTCTATAAGTTCCTCCCTTAGAAGTTCTTTGAGAAGCTCTTCTGGATCTACTCCTTTATCTAATAGAACCTGGAC
>CAYUVB010000052.1:3970-9810 GCA_964448055.1 uncultured Desulfurococcales archaeon
GTATTCAAGTTTTCTATAAGCATTGTTTCAGTTATAAGCTTGCCTTTGTACTCCTTGGAGAACTCTATTAGTCCATTAACAACTTTTTGGAACTCTAGTCTAGGGTGAGGTCTATTTATTTTTCTCCAAGTATATTCATCTCCAGCATCTACTTTAACTGAAACTAGGTCTGCTTCAATTACATCGTTTACTACATCACTTCTCCATAGAAGCGATGCATTAGTTATAATAGCTATAGGTATATTGATTTCTTGTTTAAGCATCCTAATAGTCTTACCAAGATTTATGTCTAGTGTAGGCTCTCCGTCTGGAACAAATGTTACATAATCTACCTTCTCCTTAACCTTGCTGAGAATCATTTTAACTTCTTCTACTATCCTCTCAGGGTCATAAAATCTTCTCCTATCCATTATCATCTTCGTAGTTCTTCCAAGTTGACAATATATACATGAATAAGTACAGTGTTTGTATGGTATGTTATTTATACCAAGAGATCTACCTAGCCTACGAGAAGGTACTGGGCCGAAAACTATCGTCATTTTCCAGGACCTTGACCTTGTATACGTAAGGCGTGCTACAATTATGCTCGTGTGGTCGTTAAGTTAATAAGTGCTTGTTTTAGTTGTTTTAACCATACGTTTCTCTACTACGTATTTAATCATAAATGTAGTATGTGGTAGACTGAGGTGTACTCGGGGTATGCCTTTATTTCCAGTAGACTTTGATGATCGTAAGGAGATTGGTAAAACTGGTGAAAAGGTTTCAGCTATTGGTCTTGGTACATGGGCTATAAGAGATTATTCTAGGGCTGAAGAAGTTTTAGTATATGCTGTTGAACATGGCCTAGACCTTATCGATACGGCTGAAATGTATGGCTATGGTAGAGCTGAAGAACTTGTAGGTAGGGTTATACGTAGAGTTGGTAAGGATAAAGTATTTGTCACAACGAAGATGCTTCCAGAACATTTAACTTCGAGAGATACTGTACTTAAAGCAGCTAGAGCTAGCCTTAGACGCCTTGGTGTAGATTCCGTAGATTTATTTCTAATACATTGGCCTAACTACTCGATGAGCATTAGTGAGCAAGTACGTAACTTCGAAGCTGTATACCTTGAGGGTCTTGCAAGATATATTGGTGTTAGTAATTTCGATAGAAACGAGCTTGAAGAAGCAATTCATGCTACCAGGAAGGCCGAAATAGTTGTTGACCAAGTACACTATAGTATACTTAACCGTAATGTTGAGGTAAGATTATTGCCATTTGTAATAGATGTTGGTATAACAATTCAAGCTTATACTCCTCTAGAGAAAGGAGCTGTAGCACACAATAAATATGTACGTGAGGTTGCTACGAAGATAGGGAAAACACCTATTCAAGTAGCATTAAACTATCTTATTTCTCGTCCAAGAGTAGTGGCTATACCTAAAACAGAGAATATGAATCATTTAATGGAAATTATTGGCGCCCTTGGATGGAGGCTTAGCTCCGAAGACCTTGAATATCTCGAGAAAAATCTATAGCTCGGACTAAGTATCTTAAGGTGAATGTTGTGTCTAATGTATTTACGTACTATATGCCTACAAAAATCTACTTTGGAGATAATAGTATTCAATTCCTAGGTGATGAAGCCCGAAAACTTGGGTCAACGGTATTATTTGTTACAACTAATAAAGCTAGAGTTGCCCGTAAGACTGGTTACTATGATAAGATAATGAACATGCTCAAGAACCAAGGCTTAAGGGTTTATGAATACATAGATGTCAAGCATAATCCTCCTATAGAGAACATCATGAACGCTGTAGTAAAGTTCCAAGACAAGGGTATTGATCTGATAATAGCCTTTGGAGGAGGAAGTGCTATTGATGCTGGAAAAGCTATCGCTGTAGGGTTAACACTTGGCGACATAAGGCAGCACATTTATCCAAAGCTTGTTGAGGAAGAAATAGTACCAGTAATAGCTATACCCACTACATGTGGAACAGGCAGCGAGGTTACAAGGTACTCTATTTTAACTGATACTAATACTAATAGAAAAGTCGTAGTAGCAGGATATCCGTTGATACCCAAGGTAGCAATAGTAGATCCACAAACCCTTAAAACACTTCCAAGCAGTTTAACGGTATGGACAGGTTTTGATGCTTTATCTCATGCTATTGAAGCATATATGTCGAAGAATTCCATACCCTTCATAGAGCCATTAGCGTTAGAAGCTGTTAAAATAGTGCTTGAGAACATTGTAGAAGCGTACAAAGGTTCTATGGAGGCTAAGAGCAAACTACATTTGGCATCCACCATGGCTGGTATTGCGATAAATTCTGCTGGGACTATACTAGTACATGCCCTAGGATACTACTTAACAACTCATCACGACGTACATCACGGGCTAGCTAACGCCATATACTTACCATTCGTACTAAAGTATAACTTAGAGCACATGGAGCAAGATAAAGTAAACAGATTATTGAAATCACTAGGATTAAGTAGTATTGAGGAGTTCATAATGAAATTATGTAAGTTGCTTGATGAGACAGGCATCCCATTAAGTTTGAGAGATGTAGGCGTAAAAGAAGATGAGATACCACTAATCGTTAAAGAGACATTAGGTTACAAGCGTAACATAGAGAATAACCCTGTACCAGTTAATAGCGATGTTGTTGAAAGGATAGTTAAGGAAGCATATCTAGGTAGAGATACTTTATGTCGTAGTGCTACATCCTAGTAATTCTATTGCTTTTTCTACAGCCTCACTTAGATCTTTAGCTACATAGTCTGGTTCTACTGTTAATACTGTATCCCTACGTTTAACGAGAATAGCCTTCATACCTGCTCTCTTAGCTCCTTCAACATCCTTCCATGAATCACCTATCACAACACATTTTGAAGGCTCTATACCCATTTTCTCTGCTGCAATAAGGAATAATCTAGGATCAGGCTTATTTACACCATATTCTTCACTCGTTACAACTACATCCAGATAATCTAGTACACCTATATGTTTTAGAATCCCATAAGCCATTTCCTTATCAGCATCTGTTATAACGCCTACTTTACCACATAATTTCTTTGCATAAACTATAGCGTTGATAGCGTCTTCGTAGGGTTCAGCAAATCTTATATGATATTCCAGGTGAAGCCTATTTACATCATCATATGATACCTTAACTTTAAACCCATATTTCTCTGCTAACATTGTGAGGGCTTTCCATGTACCTTGACTACTGGTAAGCTTACCCTCTTTTCCATGTACTAGGTCGTTATAGAGCCTAAAGTGTTCCTCCCAGGGGAACTTGTTATCATGTATTTCTGCTAACTTTTTCGACAAAGCTTTATGAGCATTATCATCTGATTCTACTGTTATGAGAGTACCGAATAAATCAAATAGTATTCCATGCAAGCAAAACCCCTTGCGTCTAATGTACTAAGCTATTCTCAACAGAAGCAGCCAGTATAATTAATGTTTACTATAGAAGCCATAGATAATATTATTAGTGTTATAAAATGGTGGGATATTTTAACTAAAATTAAGGAAAAGAAAAATGGTGTTTCTATGCTTCTATGGGTATAATACTAGTTTGGCTTAATATTATATTCCTAGTTCCTTCTTTATCTCTTTAATGACTGCTAATACCTTTTCACGAAATGCTAGATAGGCATTTGTGAATTCCTTCATGGTTTTCCTGCATGGTCCATAGTTTGGCCAGTCTTCTACTTTTACTCCACGGTTACCATAGTCCTTGGTTATTCCTACTTTTCTTAGTAATTCATTTAGTTCTGGTGAAGCCTCGTAGGCTTTTACGAAGTCTTCGAATCTCTCCATTAATCTCTTTAATGCTTTCTCGTCTAGTGGTTGTAGTATTGATTCTGCATAGTCATCTAGTTTGAAGTCTGGTTTCATGTATTCTTTTTGTACAGCTAATTGATGATTGGGGAACTCTGTGTTTGTCATGTTCTTTGAAGCAAATGTATACAGCGTATCTATTGGTTTTCTCTTAGAGGCTGGTAATAGGTCTAGGCGATCGAATATGTATTCTGCTTGTTCTCGTGTTAAGCCGTACTTGTCCATTAGATATTTTATCCATTTCTCACGGTTCCATGGGGAGAATAGTATATCGTATACTCTTTGAGCTACGAACGTACCTGATAGTGCTAGGTCATATTGTATTTCTTTAAGCATTTCTATTAGCTTATCTTTTGGCCCAAATGCCCCACTTTCTGCTAGGAATTCCACGAATTCTTCTCTTAGTAAGTTCCTACCTAATACACGTTTGGATACTAGGTAGTCTATTCTCTCTTTGAGTGGTAGTTTCTTTGCTTCTTCTAACTTCTTTTCATCTTTAAGAAGCTTTGCTAGAAGCTCGTTTACCTTCTTCTCCTTCTCTTCGTTGCTTAATTTCTCAATGGCTTTCCATACCAGTTGTGCCGCTATTACATCTCTTAGATGATCCTCTAATCTACCACCCATGTTGGTATCATATGTTTGTGTAGGTTTGATGCCTTTCTTTATTGCTTTAGCCATTCCTTCTAGTGCTGCTACTCCAATCAATACTTCTTGTGCTACAGTATAGCTTACTGTTATGTTCTGTCCTATGCCTAATTCGTTTAGTCTACGAGCAATCTCTAGAGCTGCTGGATAGGCTGCTGCAACCTTTATGACTAGGTTAGGTCTTCCTTTTTCTACATCAGCTGTCTTGTAGCCCCATAGGAGATACTCATCGTATACCTTTAGATCTTCTTCTAATCTCATAGCAAACTCTTTTGCTGCTTTAACACTCTTCTCGACATCATGTGCTATTAATGGGTTTAACTGGTAGCTAACTAGGCCATCGTGGTAGTCGGACCAGAAGAATGGTGGACGAAATACTAAGAAGTTATCTAGCAAGCCAAACCTTGTAGCTTCCATTGCTATGTCATCAGCATATTTCTCTGGGTCCTTGAGCCATTCTGGATACTTCTTAGCTAGCACCTCTTTAGCATACTTCTTGAACTTCTCCCATAAGCTTGGGTCGTCGTCATATGCTCTTGCGGCTAATGCTGGATTCGTTGAAACCTGTACATAGCCTAGGTGTCTTAGCCATCTTAGTCCTAGTGCATAGTCGTTTCCAAACTTACATAGGCCTTTAAGTGATGCTTGATAGTATATGTTGTTTACAAATTGTTTCTTCATAGCATTAATATATGATTCGGCTAGATTGTTTTCATCTAATTGTTTCTCAACTTCTCCAGCCATATATGCTAGCATACTATTGCCTTTGTTTACTATTTTCATTGACCTTAGCTGTTCCTCTATTACAGCTTTTAGTATCACTGGCGAACCATATTCTTGTCTTTCAACGTTTTCCCAGTCCTTAAGCGCATTGACTATTATCTCTAATGCACGGTTTATTTCTTCTTCACAGAAGCCTACCCTCTTTGACTCCAAACCTATAAGGTTCCAAACAATCTCTAATAGTAGGTCGTATGCATAGTATCTATTCAGTACTAATTCACGTCTCTTATCTTCTGGCAACTCTGATGGCTTCCCTGAAAGGAATAATAGGTTTAGCCTCCTAACAACTGATCCTATCACATCTACTAGCTTGCCCTTCATTTCATGATATAGTATGTGGTCTGCAGCAAGCTTTGTATGACCAGCTAGCGCTGTTTTTACCATGTGATCTGAATGATCTGTTCTCGGTGGTACCGGTAGAACTAGTTTTTCGGGTCCAGTAGAAGATATCAATTCTTTTACAAAGTCTATTGTTATAGATTTAGAGGACAATATATTACACCTTTATGCTACATTCCACGTGATTTATCATTTTAAATCTATGGTATTTAAGTGTTACACAAATAACATAAA
>CAYUVB010000053.1:0-9214 GCA_964448055.1 uncultured Desulfurococcales archaeon
TGCTATTATTCGTAGGGTTGTTGTTTTACCAGCACCATTAGGACCAATAAGACCATATATTTCGCCCTCATAGACTTTGAAAGACAAGTGATCAACAGCTACTATGTTACCTGGATACACCTTTACTAAATCTTCTACAAACACAACTATATTACTCATTTCTCAGCACCACATTCCTCAATGTATTCAAAAATATCCTCTACCCTTAAACCTAACTTCTTAGCCATTTTTAACGCTAATGGCAGTGATGGATAATATTTTCCTTTCTCAATGGCTATTATTGTCTGTCTTGTAACGCCTAGCATCCTAGCAAGATCTTCTTGACGTAGATTAAGTCTAGCTCTTATTTCCCTTAATCTCACTTTAATACACCCCTTATCTTTAACCATATATACTACCTCATGAGTATCTCAATTTGAATATGACCCAGGGAGCAATGTATACAGCCATAACGTATAATACGAATGGAGCATACTTCTCAACAAGATCTTTCGTGACATTATAGAACCAAGGTGTGTTTAAGATATCACCGAATACAGAAGCTATGACTAATGCTGCTACGGAAGTCATCGTAATAATTAATGTAACATATGATGCCTGGGATGCTATGAATTTATCGCGTTCGTCATATGCTACTTCTCTACTCATTTTATCACTTATCTTAAGCAAAACTAAGCCTATTATTATTGTTGCTACGAATCCCATGGAATTATTATTTGCTAGAAAATATCCACAAAGAGCACCTATTACCAATGTTATTATTATTCTTAACATTAACATGTCTATCTTAGCACTTGTGTAAAGAATTCTTTACACGAGGTAAATAAAGCTTTACACAAATAAGGTGGATGGCGTAGGGAAACCCCTTTATAATATGTCTGCGGCTCTAGGCTATAGGAACAGTCTAAGAATGAGGTGTTAATTATGGACGAATTCCCTCAAATAGATCCAAATAAAGGATTAATAGGATTAAATATTATTCAGCCATCAAGTGATTACACGTTTATGACCTTTCGCGTAAAGAAGTTAGTAACATTAAAGAAGTCGCAGTATCAGGAAATAGTAATTGCTGATGTAGAAGATTTTGGTAGATCACTAATACTCGATAACTTTATACAAAGTTCGGAGGTGGATGAATACATATATCATGAATCATTGGTACACCCAGTAATGGTGGCTCATCCTAATCCTGAAAAAGTTCTAATAATAGGTGGTGGTGAAGGAGCAACACTTAGAGAGGTGTTAAAACATTCAGTAGTTAAAAGGGCTGTAATGGTCGATATAGATAAAGATGTAGTTGAACTTTCAAAGAAATATCTTGAGAAATGGCATCAAGGAGCATTTGATGACCCACGTGCTGAGGTAGTAATAACTGATGGTAGAAGATATATTGAGGAAACATCTGAAAAATTCGATGTTGTAATACTTGACTTAACTGACCCATATGGAATAGAGATTTCGAAAAAATTATATAGTGCTGAATTCTACAACATGGTCTATAATGTTTTAGAGGACGATGGCCTAATGGTTACTCAAGCAGGTTCAGCATTCTTCTACGAGAAAATATATGATAGCGTATTAAAATCCATAAGGAAGGTATTTCCGGTGGTAGTTGAATACAATGTATGGGTACCTGTATTTGGTTATGCTAACAACTTCATAGTCGGCTCGAAGAAGTATGATCCATCAAAACTCAACGTTGAAGATGTTGAAAGAATACTTAAGACTAGGAATGTGGAGACGAAATTCTATAGCGGTAAGACGCATATAGCATTAATGTATACACCTATATTCCGTGCAAGTGGCTGTGTTAAAAGATAGTTTAGACTTAGAATACAATTCTACGAATAACCTTTATCTCTGTTTTATCTATTGATCCGCTTTTTATCTTCTCTTCTAGATCTCTGAGTATTCCTTCTACCTCGCTTAGATGTTGATCTAAGTAGTTAACTCTACCTAAGGCTCTTTTAGAATGTACATGTTTCCATTGATTATGTAGTGCTTGTGCTAGAGTAGATAATAATTTAAGTCTTCTTGATAACCCAGATAGTACATCGCTATACGTAGGTATACTTAATGATAATTCCTCTATTCTTACAGCGATATCGGCTATAACTCTATGTGCTTCACCGTTAATTATGTATCCTGTGAGTTCTCTTCTAAGTCTCTCAATATCATTTAATACTTGTCTTAAAGTCTTAGTGACGTTATCTTCAGTGTATGCCAAAAGGCTTCCCCAAGTATAGTATAGTTGTATAGTGTTGTCTCTGGTTTTAACTTTACCTTAGCTGGCTGATGTGGGTTAGTAATAATCTCCTAATAAGAAGATGTTTCCTATATATACCTCCTTCAATCCCTTCTCTTTGGCTATCTTATAAGCGTTTATGGCATGTCTACTACTTGTTGGCGGTAAATCTCTTAGTCTATGGTCAGGGTGGAAAGCTAATAGAACATATGGTATATTTGGATTAAGTTCAGCTAAATAGCTTGCTATTCTCTCAACTTCATATTCATCTACATATCCTGGTACTAATAATGTGCTTACAACAAGTAATGGTATATCAGGTCTATCATCCATCATTTTCGCTACTAGTTTAACGTTTTCCTTGATTCTTTCAACACCATCGATTCCTGTTAATGCTTTATAAATGCTTGGAGTCCATGCCTTAAAATCTATCTTAACTATACCCCCAGTTATAAGACTTAGGCGGGCCATTTCCTTCATTATAGCTGGATTCTCTAGTCCATTCGTCTCCCAACATATCCTTTTAATAGTGTTCTCTTCCTCTGCCTTCTTAACTATGGTTCTTGAAGCTTGTATAGCGTACACTATATGTGGTCCAGGGTCTCCCCCAAAATAGCATATGCATGTAACTCTAGGGTTCATAGCTGCTTCTACTAGTTCATCTACACTCCTCACAAATCTTTGTTCAAGCTTTAGTGGCATGAACCTATGCTCCCAGTTCTGACAATAAAGACAATCAAGATTACATCCACCGAAGAATACAGCTAGGTTATAGTAGCCGTATTCTACTCCTTTCGAGAATGTATATTTAGGGTACCCTCTACTAGTTGTTGCAGGACATACTGGTTCAGCAACACAATTAGTTGGATGAGGATCTAGGTACCAGTGAACAACAGCCTTTCTCAAACCTGCTACATTTTCCAGCCTACCATTACGGTTTACTATGACACCACAATAACCTCTCCCACCTAAAGGTATACTGCAATTATTTACACATAGATTACATTTTATACCATCTTTGTATCTCGGGGGCTCCGGTGGCAGCCCTACCTTAATTCTCCAATCAATATGACTACGTAGGGCCACTCCTAATGCCCTATCTGCATTAGATCTAAGACACTCACTACATACACCTATAACATTACTTATAGTCTTTGAAGTTCTACCACATATACTACATTTTCCCATAATCCAGGCCCTTAGGTTTAGAGACACTCTATGTTTAATGTTTATAAGTTAGGGGCTTAATTAACGATAAACATGTGTGATGAAAAGGTGGGAACCGAAGTACATAGCATGTGGAATATGGCTGAGCGCTGACTCTTAACCATATAGTTCATCCAATAATTGCTGTACCTTCTCCTCCAGGTGTTTCGACGCCTCACTAAGCAAGTGTTTTGATATAGTCTTTACCTCCATAGACTCCATTACAATTTTTCCATTTACTATTAGTGTATGCGGTTTATAAGCGCCAAGTAATAGGTCTTCATAAATATTTGTTCTAGGCTTAGCACTACGAGCCCATAATAGCACATCAGCCACATAACCCCTTCTTATTAAACCTATTCTCTTCACACCCGCAATGCCAGAACCATATAGGGTTAACATATCAAATACATCTTTAGGTGATATTGGCTCACCTATGAGCCTTGATACAGCTATGGCGTTTAATGCCTCATTTACTATATTTTGTGTTGGGGATATGTCTAGTCCTAAGGCTAATTTTACTCCTAATTGTAGCATTCTTCTAGTTCTGGCGATACCACTACCTAGGAGCATATTGGTTGTAGGATTATGAGCTAATATACTCTTATATTTAGCGAGTATAGTTAACTCGGTATCATCAAGCCATACACCATGAGCTATAATGGTATCCCTACCTAGCAATCCAAGTTTTTCTAAGAAGCGTATCGCTTTTACACCATAGTTACGTAAACTGTGTTCTTCGTCCTCCCATACTTCACCTACATGCATATGTACTCCTATATTCTCAGTAGAACGTATTCTTGATATTTCCTCTAGTAGACTTCTTGAAACAAACCTAATGGTACAAGGCCCTAGGCTTACTTTGATTCTACCATCTCTATTATTCCATGAACTATGTAGCCTAAGATTATCTTCTAAGGCCTTCCATTCATCATCATAAAAACCTCTATTCATTATAGCAACTGATAGATTAGCTCTAATGCCAGATAGCTCTACGGCCCTTGCTACACTATCCATATTAAAATGCATATCAGCTACTCCAGCTACTCCTTGTCTAATATAATCGTATAATGCTAGTATGGCCGAATAATATGAATCAGTTGGTGTAAGCCTAGGCTCCCATCTCCAAGCAATATTACTAGCCCATTCATCTAAATGTGTCCACTGACCAGTAATTCTCGATACGGGATATAGTCCTGAATGGATATGTGCTATGTAAAATGGAGGAGTAACTATACCTCCCTTTCCATCAATAACTATACCTGCCTTACTACACTCTCCGCCTACGTTTTCTATGATGGAGTCTTCAATACATATGCTGGTATTCGTCTTAATTACTTCTGAATCTACTATGGTAATATTACGTATAAGTATAGGTTCACTACTTCTCAAGGTGGCTCACAGTAGCAACAGAGGTAGGCGAGGTCTATGATGTAGTTTACGAATAATATAAGGTTAACCCTCATCTCTCTTATTTACTAGATTCATGCTTTACTCGTGAGCAAAGACTCTAGAAGGTACATGGTGTTAAGGGGTTAAGAGGTAATCGCTTTCTCTCCATGAAATCTATTATAGTTCTGGCTACACGTATACTAGTCTCAATCATTGCTTCACGAGTATAGCCTGCAATATGTGGTGTTAATATAACGTTGTCCATCTCTATTAACGGGTTACTTGGATCTATAGGTTCCTTAGAAAACACGTCAAGTGCGGCACCCTTTATTATACCTTCTTTCAATGCCTTAATTAGATCTTCTTCGACTACTACTTTACCTCTACTAACATTGATTAATACAGCATTACTTTTCATCTTGGAAAGTTTATCATAATCCAAAAATCCTTGGGTATCTTTGGTTAAAGCCAGTGAGATTATAATTATATCTGATTCACTTAGCAATTCTAGTAAGTTCTTATACTCTATTCCTAGAGCATGTTCCACTTCGGGCTTCCTACGTCTACTCCAATATATAACTCTACAGCCTACGCATTTGAATATTCTAGCTATACTAGCACCTATTCTACCAAGACCTATTATTCCTACAGTTTTTCCACGTAGAGTTGTACCTAGTAGTTCTCGAGGAGCAGGACCTTTACCCCACATACGTCTTCTAATGTAACGGTCACCTACTACAATATTCCTTAGTAAAGCTAGTGCTAAGCCTAAAGCATATTCAGCTACCGATTCTGCGATAGCATCTGGTTCATAAGCAACACATATACCCTTCTTACTACAATACTCTAGGTCAATATTCTCATAGCCGCTGCCATGTAGTACTATTAACCTAAGTTTTCTTGCACTACTAAGTATGTCTTCGTTAATAACATGAATAGGTGCTATAACAAGTACATCAGCATCCACAAGTTCTCTTATAAGCCATTCCCTTGGGGGTTCCCTTCCTTCAAACACTACTACGTTATAACCTTTCTCCCTTAACATATTTATACCGCTACGATGTACTCGGATAGCATATACTACTTTTACCAACTAGTATGACACCTTACACTATAGGCTATGGTATAGTTATAAGAATACAGCCTATATACTATGATGCTGTGTTATTCAATTAAGAATGTAGGTAGATGAATTCAAAAAGTTATGGTTTTAAGTCCAACCATAGAATCTTTGAACAAAGTCTATGTATATTCCAGCTGCGGTTGCGGTACCGATTACTCCTGCAACGTTGGGCCCCATGGCATTCATTATTATGAAGTTTGTAGGATCTACCCTTTGTGCTTCTCTCTGACATACTCTAGCAGACATTGGTACTGCTGATACACCTGCAGCACCTATAATCGGGTTTACCTTACCTTTGGTTACAAAGTACAATATTTCTCCGAATAGTACTCCTCCAGCAGTAGATATAGCGAAAGCTAGTAGACCCCAAACGAATATTAACACGAACTTCGTTAGGAATTCCTCAACTGTTATACCCATTTGCCGGGAATAATATTGCACCATATCCATGCTCATTGTTGAACCAACAGTTATAGTCAATAATATAGTCAATATGTTCATGAACTCGTTTGCAGCAGTCTTACTAAGTCTTTCTACGACCTCTGTTATACCGCTTTCACGGAATAAGTTACCTAAAGCAAGCATTCCTATTAATGGTGTTGCTTTAGGAACGAATATGGTTGCAACAACCATAAGTATTATTGGAAACATTAATGCTTCTAGTTGATGTACTTGTCTGGGCGGCTTCATTTTTACTGCACGATGCTTTCTTGGCAGGAGCCTTATAATTGGTGGTTGAATTATAGGTACAAGTGACATATAAGTATATGCTGCTAAGGCTGTGGGCCCTAATAGGTATGGTGCAAGCTTAATTGTGGTGTAAATCGTTGTAGGTCCATCGGCTCCACCAATAATACCTATGCTTGCAGCTTCATTTAAATGAAATCCCATAAACAATGTACCAAGCATTGCCACGAATACTCCTAGTTGTGCGGCAGCACCTAGTATGAATGTATATGGTTGTGCTATTAATGGTCTAAAGTCTGTTAAAGCACCTAATCCTAGGAATATGAATAGTGGTATTAGCTCTGTCTGTACGAATATGTAATATAGTATGAATAATGGTCCTGCGCCACCTTGTACGAGATCTGTTATAGTTAATGATGCACCGGGTGCTAAGGTTTCAGGAGGAGCTGCTAGATGGGCTAAGGGTATATTAGCTAATACCATACCAGTACCTATGCCCGTTAATAGTAGGGGCTCAATTTTCTTGGCAACAGCCAAGTATATGAACAATAGACCTATAGCTAAGAATAATAGCTGGAAAGGATTGAAATTAAATATCCCTGTATGAAGGAAGAACTTAATGATGGATTCTACAAGCATGTTCTCCATAATATCTTCACCTCACCCTATATTACTCCAGTACGGCTAGTACATCACCTGCATTAACGAAGTCTCCGGGTTTAACACGTATCTCTTTAACAACACCTTCTTTAGGAGGATATACTTCTAACTCCATCTTCATGGATTCAAGTGTTAAGAGAACAGTAGTTTTTGAAACCCGTTGTCCAGGTTTCACTAAGACCTTGAGTACTTTACCAGGTACAGGGGCCTCAACTACTGCTCCAGCAGTTGGAGGAGCCTTAGGTACTTCGGGCTTAGCTTCTGGCATAGGTGGAGGAGCAGGCTTAGCTTCCTCTCTAACCGGTTTTGATTTTTCAGCTTCAACTGGTTTTGGCTTCTCAACTCGTTCTGCTGGTGGCACTGGTTTAGGAGCTGCTGGAAGAGCTGTTGATACCGCTCCCGTAGCAAATGGTGCTTCAACTTCTAGTTCGTAGCCATCTACTATTACCTTAAATTTTCCAGATGTTATCTCAGTTACCTTAACCGTATATTCCTTTCCTTCAACTCTAACTATGTATTCTCTACTCATATATTACCACCTAATCCTACGGGATTTATCCCAACGAGTATAATCTAAATCATTTAGGTTAAACGAGGAATCTATTCTCCAAGCAAATACCCAGTAATTAATCCTAGGAGCTCTTGTGACAGGTTTGCGAAGCCTCATCTTCTCCTCTAAGTACATTCTAACACCAGTGATGGCGGCAGCTATGATCTCGGGAGGTACTGGTAATGCAGGTTTTGCCTCAGATACAACTGGTTTAACTCCAACCTCTGGTTTTGGTTTTTCAGCTTCAACTGGTTTTGGTTTTCTTTTCTCTCTTGAACGTACATACCTTGTAACTACTACGGACATAATCTTTATTGAGAGGGTTAGTATTACTAGTATAGCGAATGTCATAGTAAAGCCTAGAATTGCAAGTACTACACCTGCTTCAAGTTCTTGTGTACGTGTGATATTGGTTTTAGCAATTTCATATAGTATGTTGATCGGTCCCGGCAGTCTTTGCACACCTCTTGATATCTATAAACATAGCCAGTAAGGTAGCTGTTATGCTAGGCTACAGAAGTGAATGAACCTGGGAGAGGTATATTAAGTTAAGGGTAGCAGAACTTACATAGAGTCAACTCACTTTAGGACGCTTAAGCCAAGAATACAAAGCATATAGAAGTATTGGTATATATGCTAATATCACGTTTATATCATGCATACTGGTAGGCTTTATGTAAACATATAGTACTACTGGTATAATTATAACGTATATGAGAAATAATAATTGCATTAATCGCTTAAGGTTAGCTATAAACCCTAAAGTCCACGAACCAATACCTAGTAGAAATACTAATAGGATAACTCTGAGAGTTTCAGATATACTTACAATAGAAACCACTACTACTAGTAAAGCCCATAACACCAGCAAGTATCCAAGTCTACTTGTGTATACCATAATAGACTCCACCGCATCGTTTATATTAAACCGTTTCCTAAGCCACCACGTAACCCTACTCCTATCTCAGACTTAAGGGTGACGAGTGGCCTTGAGTGTTAGACCTGAAATACAGAAGCTACGTGAAATGAGAAAGAAAGCCAGGTTAGGCGGTGGGCCAGAAGCAATAGAGAAACAGCATAAAAGAGGAAAACTTACAGCTCGTGAACGAATAGAGCTTCTCTTGGATCCAGATACCTTCGTTGAGATAGATATGTTTGTAACGCATCGTGCAACAGAATTTGGTATGGAGAAAAGAAAGGCGTTAGGAGATGGTGTTGTAACTGGTTTTGGTAAAGTTAATGGACGTAAGGTATTCGTTATAGCGCAAGACTTTACGTTCATGGGTGGTTCTCTAGGAGAAATGCATGCTGCGAAAATAGTTAAAGCAATGAAGATGGCATTAAGTGTTGG
>CAYUVB010000054.1:0-8834 GCA_964448055.1 uncultured Desulfurococcales archaeon
ATGTTTACGTGTGCTACTACTGTTCCGTCTAGTTCTAGTGCGCTGCTTGCTTCTCCTAGGCCTCTCTGTATTGCTGCTCGGCTCTGCTGGGTTGTGAAGAATCCCATGTTTAGTACTACGAATGCTAGTGCTGCAGCAACTATTACGAATGCTATCATTACGATAGCGCTTTCGATTCCTACGATTCCCTTTCTTTTGTTTCTTCTATTTGTTTTACTCATTCCTGGTTTCACCTTGAAGAAAATGCTCAAGTACTTTAAATAGGTCTACTGGTAGTATGCGACTAGGCATCTACTTTCTGTGGGGCTTCACTCTCATTATTAGTGGCCGTGTTGGGGTAACTGAAGACGGTGCCCGATCGCCAGTAGCACCGTAGGGGTGGAGTCACAGTCGTTTACCCAACAAAATAATATATTCCTTTCATGTACTCTGTAAGCTTAGAGGGCACGGGTGAGGTATGGGAGAGGTAAGAGGAATAGGAGGAGCTGTTTCATATGATGGAGAAAGACGGGTCTGATGAGAAAAACACCTTTGATTACCTGTCTATTATAGTTGATGGTGAGGACATTTTAGGTTGTGTTATCCTGGATAGGTATCTGAGGCTAATAGCTGAGTATCCGCCTAATTTCTCAAAGTCTTTGCCAACGAATATAGTCAATTCATGCTCGCTACTTGATAAAGTAGGTGATTACCTCGTCCTTGAACATCATGATGATAGGAATGGGGAGGCAAAGTTTATCATTATTCTCCTGCCATCTCACTCTGTTATGATACTTAAGGTTAGACCAGATATCGCTGGTGAAACCATAGCTAGGGAACTGGTTAGGCTTGTATTAAGTGATGTTGATACATTATTTGTGAGAACACCAGCCTTGTCCGAGGAGGCTAAACGGCATTTGTTGAAGATTTTAGAAGATGTTATTGTGAGAAGATTTGGTAATGCCATGTATATTTCACTTAGATCCTACGTAGGAGCTAGGAGTGGTGGTAAGAACTTACTGGAGCTAATGCTACAATCACCTAGGGAACTAGTAAAAATGTTGGCAGACTACCTAGGTGGGTCAACGGAAACTGCAATGCACTTTCTAGAGACAATTGTAAGAGGGATACATGAAGAACTAGGGATTACGCCAATAATAGATTTACGTGAAGCACTAAAGAACTTGATGAAAGGGGACGAGGAGGGTTTCAAAAACCTAATACTTGAAGTAGTGCTTAGGCTAGAATTAGAGCATAAGAGGTCTAATACTTCATATCTAAGTGTAAAAACTACTGCTTCTGGTGGTTACCATGAAGTTATGTGAACTATTTTTGACCATGTTAGTTATATTTTAAAGCACCCAACAGGCAGGTTTTAATGAAAAGCATCAACTATATTTTCTACAAAATAATCTTAAGCTCTCTCCCCTTACTTATTATATCTATTTCTTTAAGCAAAACTAGTTGTCTAAGAAACATGTTTAGGTCATAGTGTGTAAGCGATCACAACTTCTCTATGAAATTAAAACAAGTTTAAGATATTAATGACGTATTTTCCATTAGATACGCTTTTGCATAACTATATTTTTCTTTTCAAGACTTTCCTTTTCGAAAATCTCTAAAAGAATGTTTTATGTATAAAACTTATTAAGAATTTCCTGATAAAATCCTTCTATGATCCCTGCCTCTCTAACCGTACCCCGTTGCTCGGGGTGGGATGAGGGGAGGTTCCGTCGGGCGGCGTCCATTACATGTAGCTAATTAAATATGTTTATGTTTTAACAATAGTTGTTTTAGTATTGGGTCAGGTATCTGGTAAATGTTGTTCTTCTTTTCAAGAAAACCTGCATCTACGAGGTTTCTTAATAATTGAGTAAACACGTAATCACTTATTTTTTTACCTTCAATTACTTCTAGGTATCTTTTAATACTTGACCAGGAATTATGGTTTTCAGCTACAGCCCTAAGTATCAAAGTATATCTTTTTGCTGCTATAGGTCTTATTCTTAAGTAGTTCTTATACTCTTGTAGCACCATTTTCATTGCTTTTTCTAGTACCTCGTCTACTACTCTAGTAGTTATACCCTTAGTTAATGCGTAGTATCCAAACATTGTTAGCCATCCAGGTATACCATCTAGTACGCTAACAGCATGCTCAAGTATTGTTCTTGGAGCTCTTATACCGTACTCTAGAAACCCTTTCTCTAGGAAATCTATGCTTTGATCATATGAGAATTTGTTAAGCCTTATCTCTAACGCTACTCTACCATAAAGCGGTGCATTAGGGTCGTGTAACTTTAGGAACCTATAGAGCATCCCTATTTGTGAACCAGTAAAAACCATTGATATGTTCTTTAAATGATCGTATACATATGCTAGTACTGGTAAGATCCTAATACCCCTAAGTTTAGCTAACTCCTGTGCTTCATCGAATCCTATAATAACACATAATCCTTGGTTCATAGCCCACTCATTTATAGTTTCAAGTATACTAGTTATGGTTGGTCTCTCTTTTCTGCTAGTATCGAGTTCTAATTGAAAACCTGCTACTTTAATGCCTTTAACCTTACTTAACAAATCACTTAGTCCACGAGCTCTCTTCAGCAACTTACTAAGAGATCTAGTGAATACTTCAAGAAATTCATAGTATGTTATACTGTTCTTCTCCTCGAAAACTCTGCAGTTAACAATAACATTAGGTAGATTAGTCTCATTCAAGCTAACCTGTAATAATGAGGTCTTACCAGTTCTTCTTAACCCTAGTAGGAGGATGAGTGGTGAGCACTCTCGGAAGCCCTTAGCAAGAAGACTTAGTTCAATCTCTCTATCATATAGATCCCTTCTATTGGATTTAGGCCTAGGGTCGAAGAGAGGCAAAGACTACTACCCCTAGAAGCAACTACTACCCCTAGAAGTAATCATCTCCGGTAAATAAGCTTTAACTATAATGACACTATATTAAGTGATGCCCCAATAACCTATGCCCTATTAAATACTTAAGTCCAGGTCTGTATTAGTAAGAGATGGTATACAACTACAGAATAGTTAGAGAAATACAATGAGTTGGTAAATATTGAACAGAGTTCATGGAGTAAAATATGCTGCTGTAAATGTTGTTTTCCGTGATGTTGGAGGTTTCCGTGAGCTCTTATTTATTAAGCGTAGAGTTAATCCATTTGATCCTTGGAGCGGTGATGTAGGGTTCCCTGGTGGAGGTTCTAAGGAGTCTGAGAATCCAGTAGAAACTGCTTTACGTGAAACCTGGGAGGAGGTAGGCATACATCCGAGTATGCTTGAAGTCTTAGGTATATATGGTTTTGAGAAAACCTCAATTATACCTAGTTTACGTATAGCTATAGTATTATCAAAGCTTCGTGTGGATGACATTAAATTAAACCCTGCATGGGATGAAGTTAGCGAGGTCTTCTGGACTAGATTAAATGATATCGTGGGACCCATCAGAATATTTCATCCATTTAAGGGTGTCATAGTTGAAGCATACATAGCAGGCCGTTACATTATATGGGGATTTACTAAAAGAGTTCTTAGAAAGATACTTCCCATTCTTAAGCAACTATGAATGCTAACATCATTGCTAATAACCCGGATAAGTATATTCCATCGAATGTTCCTGCTCCACCAATACTTACCACACTAGGACCTAACATGTCTATGAATTTCTCTTTATCCTTCATGAACCTAAGCACGTCAGCCCCAATAAGGCTTCCAAGCGTTCCTGCAATGTATGCCGTTGGCGCTAATAATCTACTTGGACCTACAAGCACTAGTGATGCCAATACAGCTACTGCTGGTGGAATAAACATTGGTACCGCTATTCCTACACCTGGTATAGGCTTCGTTACAACATACGTCACTAACGCTGTAACTAATAGTGCTCCCAGAACACTTGGTATTATAGTAGGTGCATTCAGTAGTAATCCATAGAACATAACTAGACTTATAATTAATGGTATAAGTGCCCCACCAATATTCAATGTAACTAGTATCTTATTTTCAACTATTCTTCTACCTATAACCGGTATAGGTATACCGTAGAATAATATGTATTGGGTTTCATAGCGGACAGTATACGTACCTGTTCTCAACTCCTTTAAAACTATGTTAAACGGACTTAATAATAGACTCAAATAGAACATTGTAAAAGATAGTATTATTCCTAAAGCTAACCCTAATCCTAGATATACGAATACCTTGACCACAATGAATTGAGAGATAAGCATTAGTGGTAGAACTATAAACAAGTATGCCATGAATAGTATTGGATGTATTGGTAATGAAACTATTATCCTAGGCAACTTATGATTACACCGCTTTTACTTATGCTTTTACGGGTATCTTAGATAGTATTAAAACACCATCCCTACAATATGTAAACCAAGTTCTATCCATAAACGTCGTGGTATAGGTGTACTCGATATTGCGATTTCTTGCTACATTTATTAATTTAAATATTTTACTCTTAAGTTTATTATAAGTGTCCTTGTACATGTTATTATTACTTAGTAACAGTTTATGACTACGTATAAGCTTCCATCCACGGTAAACATATAATACGTAGTCAAGTACTATCAGGGAACCGAAAACTACTACTGCTAGGTGCATTAAACTAATACTTGTAACCATAATTATTCCTGCAATAATAATAATAGCTATTACCAAGAGCTTTTTAGTGTACTTACCAGCTATTGTACTTCCCAGATATACACCCATATACCATGAGTCAAGATCTACTAGGTCTATGGTACGTGTGTACTCTATCGTAGTAGTATTTCTTGATTTCCTGATCCATATTCTATAACCTTTTGTTTCATAGCTTAACCTATCATTTAGTTTAACTATTATTCTAGTGCTATCTCTAAGATTTTGAATTAATGCATTTAATGAACTGTAAGCCTCATTAACCCTGATTATTGATCTAGTATACAATTTTATCCTTCTCTTTTACGAGCTTTTATACATACAAATCCTTTTCCCTCTGTCCTTGTATCCGGTAACTCCCATCTAGGTTTTTCTGTAGGCTTAAAACTTAATACACCAACCTTCCCTATGACCTTGAAATCTGTTTTTACTAAATAATTCTCTAGTTCTCTTACAGTTATGAAGCGTGCATGCGAGTAAAATGGGTGGTTCTCTCTAGCTTTCCTAGCATAGTATTTACCCCATGAACTTTCTTTGGGTACGATGCATGCTATTACATCTCCTCCATCAATTAGTACGCGGTGTGCTTCCTTAAGAACTGCTTCTACATCATCTACAAAGCACAAGGTTACTATGAATACTATGGTTCCAAAAACACTACTACGGAAAGGTAGCTTCTCTCCTACGCCTTGTATCACATTTATATTCCTTTCCTTAGCTAACAACAGCATGTTGAAACTTGGATCAACACCATACTCGAAACCTAGCTTATAAGCAAAGTATCCTGTACCTACACCTACTTCTAGTATAGGTCTACGCTCTATTAGGTGGGCTACTGCATTTACCTCTAGCTCAGCTATTAGCGGGTTTCTTTGATACCATTCATCATAACGCTTCCATAACTTATCAAAGATGTATGCTTTGGACAGTGTATTCTCCCTAAACCTTATAATGGTGGTCTAAATGCTTAAGACTGTTTCTATTTATTATAGTTGAGTTATTTGTTAAGCATTTTGATATTTGTAAGCTTTAATACCATATGGTTAGATAACTACACGGAGGGCAAGTTTATGAGCGAGGATAAGAGCAAAGCTCTATTAGAATTCCTTCTAACGAGACGTAGTATTCGTAGATTTAAACCAGATAAGCCTCCAATAGAACTTGTACTGAAGGTATTAGATGTTGCTAGATATGCTCCTAGTGCAAGAAATCTTCAGCCATGGGAATTCATAATAGTAGATGATGCTGAAATTAAGAATAAGCTAGCAGAACTACATGTTGGAGCAGCACCATTAAAGAATGCCCCTATGGCTATAGCTGTTGTAAGCGATAAAGATATTTCACCAGTATCGTATCTAGTTGATGGAGCTAATGCTGCAATATACATACTATTAGGATTACATGCTGTAGGCCTAGGAGGTGTGTGGATACAAACCCTCAGAGACACGGAGCGTATTCAGGAAATTCTGGGATTACCTAAGAACAAGATACCAGTAGCAATTATTGCTATAGGATATCCAGATGAACAACCCAAGCCTAAACAGAGAAAGCCATTAGAAGAACTAGTACACTATAACAGATATGGCGAGAGAATTAAGCATTAATTATCTTGTTTTCCAAACAATTCATTGATCTTTTCTCTAATATAAACTCTTAGTTTAGGCCCCATAGGCTCACCTATTGCCTGTTTAGTAAGTTTACACAAACTACATAATTGGCCACTAGCTATTAATCCACATGCCTTACACTTAGATAATTCTTGTTGTAGTTGGGGATATTTATCTATGTTTAATGCTAATCTTCTTGCTAAGCTCATTTTTATTCCAGGGAATTTCTCTTCTAGTTTATTTAATTGTTCCTTTAACACAAATTCTAAGGAGTCTCTACGTACATGAGGACATTCATCTGGTAAGAATGGTGTTTTAGAAGCTAGTACGTATAATAGACTTTCCCTCTCATATACTTCGTATAATGGTCTTATTCTACCTATTGCTAAACCGTCTATTGTTTCTGTTTTTGGGCCAAGCTTGCCTATTTGGCCTAGGTTTTGGTTTATGAACTCTTTAAGTACATATGCTATTAGATCATCTAGATTGTGGCCTAACGCTATTGTATGTGTTCTTAGCTCTATTGCTGTAGCATTGAGTATATAACGTTTCACTACACCACATACACTACATACTGGTCTACGTGTTTTCCATGCTAGTTCTGGAACACTATACCCCAGTGCTTCCTTAACATTTACTACTATTAACGGGGTATTTGTTTGTTCTACTAGTTTAACTACTGCTTGCTTACTCTTATCCGAGTATACACGTATTCCTAAGTCTATGTAAAGAGCTGTTAACTTAAACATGTATTTCTTTGAAAGCTTTGATAGTATTCTAAGTAATGTTGAACTATCTTTTCCTCCTGATACTGCAACTAGTACATGCCATCCCTTATTTACCAACTTGTATCTCTTTAGCGCTCTTTCAACTTTTCTTTCAACATATTCCATTAAATGCTTCTTACATAGTCTTAATCTTGCATAAGGAATTATAGCTATTGCCTTCTCACCACATAAGCTGCATTTAACCACCTGAGACAACCCTATACACCTCTAGTTCATCGTCATCGCTTACAAGGTCTTCTTCAGTTAATATTTCACCCTTTCTCGTAATAATGTACCCCTGGGGATCTAACCCTAACTTAATAAGTACATCTACTACCTTAACCTTACCCTTTACTTTTATCTCCTTCTCTTCATTACCAGGTATTACCCTGACTTTAACCATCTCGTACACACCTATATTCTATGTATACTACATATAGCTACATTATTTTTAACGCTGTTATTCTCTTCGTCTAGGATTATTTTTCAAGAAGGTAAGTTTAATGGGTTCCCTAAGTAGTATATTTCTCGAGTTCGGCTGTGAAGAAGAGGTGAGCTATTCGAGCAAGTATAGGCGATGAGATTAGAGGATGGCTCTGAGCCCACTATTCTCTACTTATGAGCTTAACATTATTTAGCCCCCCATCCTAGGTGGTTGGGAGAGAAATTGGTAGGGCATGGTCAAGGCTTGCATAGGAGCAATATGTGGTACTACGCGGTACTCCTCTCAACAGGTATAGTACTTGAAGCAGCAGGGTATCCTAAACCAGGCAACGTTCATAGGCTTAGAGACTTTAAGGATACTAGATTTGAAGACTTCCTTGTTACAGGCTTGGTTTTCGTACCATATCTTTACCGTGGTATCCTTAGAGGATATAAAGGGATAGAAGGTAAGAAGATAATATATGGTGATCTGATTTACGGTATAGTTGATACATCACTTAAAATACATGGCGGAGGTAATACTTGTCTAGGATCAAGCTTACTCCTAGTACCATTAGCTGTAGGGCTAGGTAAGCTCCTACGTGATGGCGAGGACTTTGATCTTGAAGAACTAACTATCGCTTCAAGTATGCTTGTAAGTAATTATTCAACGCCATACGATGCCGTATACCTTTATCGTGCTGTACGTAGGGTTAAACCATCATACATTAAGCAAAACGATGTTACCAATGAATATCCTAATGTATGGGATAAGGAGTTTACTCGTAAACTAGTTGAAAAGAATCTTAGATTATGGGATATACTTGTCTATAGTTCTGAAAGAGATATCGTTGCTAAGGAAGTTGTTGAGGGATATGTTAAGTCTAAGAAGACGGTTAAGTACATAGAAGATAGTTTACTTGCAGGACTTGACTGGAATGAGGTTATTGTTAGGAGTCTATTAGTTCTCTTATCATATGATGTAGATACCTTAGTGCAAAGAAAGCATGGTGTGGAAGCTGCAAAGAAAGTCTCTGAACAAGCACGCGAAATACTAAAACTAAGAAATGAGAAGTTCTGGAAACAACTAAGAATACTAGATGAAGAATGGGCAAGTAAAGGGTATAATCCAGGCTCAACAGCAGATATACTTGCAACAGCAATAAGCCTCTATGCTATAAAACATAAGAGTTCACTGTTGAGAACAATAAACAAGTAATCCGATTTAATAGTGGGAAAGGTCAGCCCTGGCCACTCCGATCATCTAGGTTCCGCCTATCATCTAAAGGGTGTGTCTACATCATCCCCGATAATAGCTGTATATCTTAGGTTTTAATTCCTAATAGTTCAATCCTATCTCTTGGGTAATCTTTAATATGACGTACTAATGGTTCTTTAT
>CAYUVB010000055.1:0-8651 GCA_964448055.1 uncultured Desulfurococcales archaeon
TATAGTGAACTAGTTATGTAGAACAATCCTAATAGCATCAAACCGTAGCGAAGAGTTTCTCTAACTACTAGGTAGAAATAGTATAGCAGTCCCAATATGCCCAAGAATATGCACGCATCATAAATTATTATGGTTAATCCAGGGTTGTAAAGTGGGTTAATAGGTATAGGATACAAAGGTTTTATATCGCTATAAAGCGGTGAATCCATAAGAACATGTAGTATAGCTCCAGAAACACCTGCTATAGCGAACGCTCTCAAATTATAGCATGGCTCAGATTCTAGGAGTGATCTTCTCCATAGTGGGCTAAGTATTTCTTCCGATACATACATTAAGTAGCTTAGAACTAAACCGATAGCAAATGCGCCTATGAGCGTATGTAAATAACCGTGGAGAGGATAATTGAGATTAAACACAAGGGTTATGAAAGGCTCTATATCCACAATTATATTGGCTATTATAAATGTTGGTACATGAATATGTCTTCTTAAAGGTAAGCCTATAGCTAGTGCAGGTCCAAGATGGAAAGGTGTAAAAGGCACTTAAATCCCTCGATAACCATTTCTTCTCCCGAATATGTTTTAATCTTCATATTTTAACAATTTTCTTCAATACGCTTAACGCGGCCGTAAACATTATTATGAAGGCTACCGTGGTAGCAAACGCTACACTAACTGACGTAGCTATGTGTATGAAGGTAGCTGGCTCTACGAGGACTTGAATACCGTGTAAGATTAATGGTATGACGAAGAATATTATATAGCTAGCTGTGACGGACACAATGATGTATACTATAAGCTTCCTCAAGCTACTGATCAGAGGTCTTGAGAGATATGTTATGATCAGTGATGAAATGATAAAGGATGTAATAGGGATTACTATGCTTATATATGCGTATGTCTCAACATCGGGAGGACTTGTATGTAATGGTATACGAAATTCTAATCTAATTGACGCTACTAGGGGTATCGTAGCTATGATCACACAAACCACTAGCACTACAGTGAATAATGCATATGGTACCAATCCCTTAGATATTATCCTTGACAATATAGTGTATCCTTGGAGCCTAGTGTAAGTGCTCTCATAGACAGCTATTGCTAGTAGAAATGATAGTGTCGATAGTAGTACTAAAGCTAGCACATAATTTCCATAGCTAGAATCTCCAATACCAATACCATAGGCTGCTAGTAGTAATGCAAGACCTATAACGAATAATACGGGAATTCTCATACTGATGGTACCCCACTTAACCCTAACGTAGTCCACTAATTTAGTAGTAGAGATGTGGTAGTCTCTTAGATCTATGAGAATACTTGATAAATCAACTCTATCCAAGGGGCCTAAATAGCACCATTCGCGACCATGCTTTACGTAGACATAGATCCTTCCAGAAATCTCCTTAAACACTATTGAGCCTTCCCTATTACATTTAGGGCATCTACCATGACCGACAACACGTGAAGACAATGACCGGGACCTCGAATACTATGTTGTATACTTGTTATCATAGTTTTATTACTATCTGCTAATTTAGTGGTAAAGGTGTGGTAATTCCTTAGCCCCATACTATGGTACTATTAGCTATGGCATTAGTGATGCCATGTAAGTTGTTCCTAGTATTATCAACTTTAATAGGAAATCTCCGTTAAGTATATCATTAATACAAGCTCATGCTGTTAGTAGGGTAAACATGCTATTAAGGGGTGTAAAGAAATAACAAAAACTATTATAATATCGCTTCCTTAAATAGAGTTATTCAACCCATAAATCTCTATGTACATCGAAGAGTATGAGTGATCGTGTCTCCTTAGAATCTATACATTTCTTCCATTCCTTGATAAGCTCTACATATTGTTTATCCTTGATAATCCTCTTATCTAGTTCCTCCATGGATTTAGATCTTCGTATTCCTGGATGTCTATAAACCAGGGCTTACCACCTATGAATACACGGAATAGTCTATGAGATTTCCTCTCCTTAAATTCGTCTCTATGAGTTTTAATATACTCGAGAATCTTCCTGGAGATCTCAAGGCATTCTCTTTCCTTACCGTCCTTAGGAATCCATATCTCAACAAGATATACGGGCATAAAGAGTGTCCTCCAGGGATTCCTGTAAACACATTATCCGGGTAGTCTAATTTAAGCCTAAGCATTGATATGGAGTTTTGTAACCGTCAATGCTGTTTCGTCTTAGTAATTATATGGGAGTAATTGTAGGGATAGCAACATTGTGGTGGAGATTAATTATTCGGTGCTCCTTGACTATGTGTTCGAAGGTGTAATATTTTATAGTTAGCTAATCGAAGACCATACTTGGGGAGAGTATGAGTAAAACCTTAGTAACTGTTGTACTGTTTGCCTTAGTTATCTTGGTTGCTGGTACAGTATACGGTTACTACGGTGGTATTGGCCGAGCCACTGATACTATCACGGATACACCAGTAACCTCTCGGTCAAGGGAACCTGGAAGCAACATGACAATGGAGACACCTAAACCTGCACCTACCGGAGTAGTTGAAGCAAATGTAGATGATGTATACTTGAATGACAGTGTAACGCTAAGGGTAAACTACTCCATTATCAGTGACCCAATAATATTGTCTAGAGCTAAATATATGGTGGAAAACTGTCTCTCATGGAATAAGAGTAGAGAAGATACAAATGATATAGTTGTTCTGAAAATTAGGGTTGAATTAGTTAACCAGGGTAATAGGACGATATACTATAAGACTAATTACAAGTGTGGTATCTCCCTAAGAAGAACTTGTGAACCCATGTACATGTTTCTCAAGCCTCTTACATGGGACGTGAAGGAGCCTATAACATTGGTGCAGATAAGTAGTGATACTGGCCACGTATTACCATTACCGATATACTGCACACAAGACCTAAGATTCAAGCCTATACCTCCTCAATCCAAAGTGGTAAACGAATTCTATTACATTATTACAACCCCGTTCAAGGGAAGGATAAGAGTAGTAGCTAGCGTATGCGATCAACCACTAGAGCATAGCTGTAGGTTAATCAAGAACAACACGCACATAGAGGTAACTACTAGTGGGTTCACAGCAACACAATCACCTAAGGTTAAGGTCCTACCCCTAGAGAGGGTATTAGAATTCCTAAACAATACAAGCAATATCAGGAAGCTCGTCGAGGACCCCAAAGTAATAACGCTACTTACAGGTAAAGGAATAAGCCCCAAGCTAATTATAGAAGACATTATGTATCGTTTATCTAGGAACCTAGGAGTAGTAGGGATAGCCTTTGACCCTAAGACAAGCATGTTTAAGAGCTATGTTCTATCGGTGCAGTTAGTTAAGCTAAAGATGGATGGAGAAGAATTATGGGTTACTGATAACCAATACTTATCGATAATTAAGAATAGAGATAACATTAATGCTAAATGTGTAGAACAACTAGTGATTAATATACATTATATTATAACAATGGATAATGAAGTGAAGATAACTGAAGTTAAGACTATAGATGTACCTGGATGCCTAGTTGAAGTATAGCCACATCCATTATCCATTAAACAAAGTAGTTCTTGAAATCTTAGCATGTTTCATGTTCCCTAATTCTAACTAATAACTTTAGGATTAGGTTTCCTAAATCATACTTGGGATAAGTGTTGACAAGCTCTGAACTGTTATCAGAAATTCGTGAATAAAAGAGAGGCTAGCTAGAGTGGGAATCTATGCTACATTTCATTATCGAGAAGAATATTGAAGAACTAAAAATGAACCCCTTACCTTCCAGGATCTATGATATAAAGAAGCTTAAAGGTTTCAGGGGATACCTTCAGGAATAGTTTAGGCGATATACGGATAGTGTATACAATAGATTGAGATTCTAAAACAATCATAGTACACTTTAATGGTTCTAGAAGTCACACCTATAAGTAGGTACTATCCTAGACCTTACCATTCATATTATCATACTATTTCAATATAGCCACGCTTAACTGAGACCCTCAAACGACTATGCATGATTCTACAATGAATTACATCATAGTGAATAATATGCTTTAACCATCATTTCGTTTTTGAATTCCATAAAAATCCATTATACGAACTACTTATCCTATTTTCCGCCTACGTAGTAAGTTCTGGATAACACAAACCAATACCTATGAACTACGAAGACTAGAATAACGCTCATATACTAGGTTTAAGTGTACTTTTCAAGTAGAATGGACAAGTCTTTCTCCAGTTCACGTAGGCGGGAAACTATTTATGGAGAAAGGAAAATACTTGATAACCTAACAAATATTCTACTTGAGTAGCTTTTCATTTCTTTTGATGCAACATCCTAGTTCTTCTACTACTTTTATCAGTATGTGATCCATTATCATGTAAGTGTTCCCTGCCCTTCTACTAGAAAAGTGTCTTTCTAGGTAGCGGTATTTGTCTAAGAATTTTATGTTGAATTTATTTGGTATAGTCCTTGTTCACAAATATAAAGTTCACTTCTATTTTTCGAGATCAGATTAAATGAAAAGACTACTTACCTAGGTAATCAACTACCTAGGTAAGTTAACACGTATATGGTAGAAATATAATGTTTATCAAACTTCTACGCTTATAGTTCGAGTGGTTTGCGTCTTTAACATGTTCATGTATAGTTCATAGTATTTTCCTTTCTTGGCCATAAGGTCTTCGTGGCTTCCTTCTTCAACTATTCTTCCGTTCTCTAATACTATTATTCGGTGGCATTCTCTAGCAGTGCTTAACCGATGTGCTATTATTATACTAGTTCTACCCTTCATGAGTTCTCTCATAGCTCTTCTAATTAATTCTTCTGTTGCTGTATCAACGCTTGATAGTGCTTCATCAAGGATTACTATTGCTGGGTTCCTGAGCATTGCTCTAGCTATGGCTATCAATTGTTTCTCACCTGTGGATAACTTTCTTCCGGCTTCGCCAGCATCTGTTTGATAGCCGTGGGGTAGGCGTTCTATAAACTGGTGTATTCCAAGTTTCTTACATATCTCTATTACTTCTTTATCGCTCGCTTCAGGTTTCCCCAGCTTTATGTTGTCGAGTATTGTTCCAGGGAAGAGATAGGTTTCTTGTGGGACATAGCTCACGATTTTTCTAAGACTCTTCAACTTTATCTTACGTATATCTACTCCATCAATGAGTATTTCCCCTTCATCGGGATCATAGAATCTAAGAATAAGATTTGCTAAAGTGGTTTTGCCAGCGCCAGTATGTCCTACTAAGGCTATTGTTTCACCTGGCTTTATGTGTAGGTTTATGTTTTGTAGAACTTTTTTACCAGGTATATAGCTGAAGGAGACATTTCGGAACTCTATCTCTCCTCTAACTTTCTCTAGTTCTATTGCTTCTGGGTGCTCTGGTATTTCTTCTTTTGAATACAGTATACCGTATATTCTCTCTGCTGCCGCTAATGCTGCTTGTAGAGAATCATACATATTTACAAACTGGGTTATTGGTCTACTTAGACGATTAGTGTATTGTATGAATGCTACTATTAATCCTATACTAGCAACCCCGGTTATAGTTAGGTATCCACCGTATACTAGGACTAGAACCGTGGATAAGGTTGTAGTGAAGTCCATTGAGGGCCAGAAGAGGCCCATAAGCTTAGCTATCCTTATATAAGCGTTAACTGTTAGTCTTGATACTCCTCTAAAATTATTAGTTACGTCTTCTTCTCTTCCAAAAGCCTTGATTACGGGTATTCCAGCTACTGTTTCTTCTACAACAGTTGTTACTTCGGCTATTTTCTTCCTTGTAACTCTGTGTGCTTCTTTGAGTTTTTTCCCAAAGACTTTTGCAATCAATATTAAGACTGGTATATTTGCTAACGCTACTCCTGCTAGAAGAGGACTTAAATAGAACATTATTCCTATGATGCCTACAACTGCTATAAGATCCCCTATAACCGATAATATACCTGATATTAATACGTCGTTGAGCATTGATGTATCATTTATGGTTATTGATATGAGATCTCCTATTCGCCTCTTAGTGTAGAAGCTATAGGATAATTTCTGAAGCTTGCTAAAAACTTTGTTTCTTAGGTCTCGGAGAAATAATTGACCTATAGTCTGGATACTATAGCTTCTAGTCATTTGGGAAAACCATTGACCTACTAGTAATGCAAGATATATTGCTACCATAGGGGCTAAACCAGTTACATTGCCCTTCAATATGTATTCGTCTATTATTAATCCGAGGACATATGGTGTTAGGAGACTGGTAATGGTAAATGCTATGATGGATACAACTACTACTATCAATGTTAAACGGTATCTAGCTAGGTCTCTTACTACTCTCTTAAGTAGAGTCCAAGCTGAGATACTTGAAGTACTATCCTCTTCTCCTATTCTATACCATCTACCTATTCTACTCATTGCTCACGGCCTCTGCTTGTTGTTCTCTCATTAGGGTTGAGTATAGTTTGTAGTAGAAGCCTTTCTTGGCCATGAGTTCCTCATGTGTACCTTCTTCTACGATACGACCATTGTCCAATACTATTATCCTATCGGCTAGTGTTGCTAGACTCATTCTCTGGCTAACCATTATAACTGTTCTATCCTTTAATATTTCTCTTAAGTCTTCTACTAACTTTCTCTCAGTTTCAGTGTCAAGATTGGATACAGGGTCGTCTAGTAATAGAATACGTGGCTTCTTCAACAAAGCTCTAGCAATATCTATTCTCTGCCTCTGCCCACCAGATAATGTTATACCTCTTTCACCGACAATTGTATCATATTTTTCTGGTAAGCTCTCTATGAAATCATGTATCTTAGCTATTTTAGCTGCTTCAACGATTTCCTCTATTGACGCCTTGGGGTTGCCGAAGGCTATGTTTTCCTTGATGCTCTTTGAGAAGATGAAGGGTTCCTGCATAACCATTGCTACGTGTTTCCTAATAGTTGAAAGCTTCAAGTCCCGGAGATCATAGCCGTCTAAGAGTATTCGTCCTTCGTCTGGATCGTAGAACCTCATTATGAGTTTAAGTATCGTAGACTTACCTGATCCTGGAGGACCAGTTATTAATAGTTTTTCACCAGGTTTCACATGGAAGCTTATGTTCTTTAACACAGGTTTGCCTTTAACATATGCGAAGGATACATTCTCAAATATTATTTCACCTTTAATATTTTTCAACTCTATAGCGTTCGGCTTCTCTTTTACTTCCGGAACAGCATCTATTATCTCGAAAACTCTTTGGGCCGACGCTAACGCTCTCTGGAGGGCTCCTATCATGAATCCTAGAGTCCTCATAGGCCACATGAGTAGAGTTAGATATGTTATAAAAGCTGTTAGTTCTCCAACACTTAGAGTGCCAGCTATGATAGCGTTGCCTCCATAGTAGAGTATTCCGGCAAGTGTTAGCCCGAAGATTAATTGGCTAGCATTACCGTAAACAGCTCTTATTTTAGCTGCCTTGAAGTTTAGTTCTGCGAAACGCTGGTTCTCATTGAAGAACTTCTTTATCTCATAGTCTTCTATTGCTAGTGCCTTAACTGTTTTGAAACCATTGAGATTGTTTGTAACTATTGATGCCAGTACTCCTAGCTGGTGTCTTATTTTATCGTAGAGTGGTCTTATAGTTAAAACGTATTTTATATTTGCTACAGCCATAACTGTTAACGCTATTACTACTATATAGGAGAGACGGGGGCTCATAGTAAACATGTAGTATAGTGAGACAGCTATAGTGAAGATGACGTTAACGATATTTCTAGCCTGCCAAGAGAGAACACGGCCGAGTCTATCGGTATCACTTATTATTCTAGAGATAAGCTGGCCCGAAGGAATATTCTCGAAAAACCTTAGAGATTGTGCTTGGATGGCTCGGAAGGCTTCGACACGTATTTCGTGTACAACTTCTTGGCTTAGCTTAGCGGTAAAGTATCTTACAAGAAACCATGCTATACCACCAGCGGCTACTATACCTAATAATATGAGAGCGTATCTTATTGTTTCGTCTAGATCTCCACGGCTAATACCATAGTCTATAGCGCTTCGAATAATAACTGGGCCAAGGCTAACCATGTTAGCATAGAATATTACGAATAGAGTTGAAGCTAGAAGCCAATGCCATTTCCTTATAAGGTATCGTAGTAGTCTTCCCAATACGCCTCGTCTATCGCTCGCAGTAGCGCTAAGCAATACTACTAAACCGCCCAAGAAAATCGAACCAGCGTAGGAGTATAAGGATTTAACGCCTTAGTGTTAGCTATAAGGTTGAAAATAGTCTTCGTACACTATTGTTGAAGAACACTAAGGAAAAGCTGAGATGTAAGACGTATACCCTATGTGTAGTTATGGTAATGTACCGCTTTCTACCTATATTGGTTTGTAGTCTAGATGGTGTATTGAATAGATTTTTATAGACCTACTTATTTCATTAACAGCTCTAGTCATCAAAGCTTAGTCTCTAGCCTATAGATTCTACTAGATCTTCAACTTGTTCAGTTTTGCTCCTGGTATTGGTATTACTACAAGGTCTATGATTTCAGCTTCAATACTGCCTTAATTAGCTGATACGGGAGTGTAAAAGAGGCAAATATATGCAGATATGCTGAGAATTAATGTTTCGTCTACTAATGATAATAGCTATTACTATCAAAGTGCACACAATTATTGCTAATGACGTGTATAA
>CAYUVB010000056.1:0-8645 GCA_964448055.1 uncultured Desulfurococcales archaeon
CGATGTGCAATCTCGTGGAATATAAATGCAGTAGCTACGGCGATAGCTGATACTTCTAATCCCGTAATATTTCTTTGGATAATATAGCTGGCGCCAAAGGCAAGTGTAAGAGCAGCCCACGATATAAGTAAATCAAATAACTCACCATGCAATAAACGTTGCCTAGGAGGAATAACGCGATAACCCCAGTAGCCCACTATGTAGTCACCTAAGCTCTAACTCTTCATCTGTACCTAGAGGATTAAGCGTTTATATGGTCATATATTTTAGATTATATCCCACCTTTGCATTCCAAGACTATTTTAGCCCTAAATAACTTTATTTATTGTTGCATGAGTCGGAGGATAGAGCTATTCATAAGTAACCTCGTACTGTATAGGTTCAATACAATGTAGTGCTTATTGATAAGTTGTTGCAAGTGGTAGAGCAACAGGGGGTTAACGATTGAGAAAATGATTCAACTACTTAGTGAGGGTTGGTGCGGGGGGTGGGATTTGAACCCACGCAGGCCTACGCCATCGGGTCCTAAGCCCGACCCCTTTGTCCAGGCTCGGGCACCCCCGCACCATGGGAGGGAAGGTTGTTCTCCAGGCTTGAATAATGTTTTTGTGTGGGGGTTATAACCTTGTTTCTCTAGGAGTATTAGTCCTTGATTATTATCTTGTCTTCTGTTAACTGTATTAATCCTTGCTCGAACAGCAGTTCGAGTGCTTCTTCATAGTAGTCTTCGGGCGGTTCTATGCCATACCATTCCTTAAACTTTGTTATTAGGTCTTGTCTTGTTATTTCTTTTACTTTTCCTTTTAGTTCTTCGTTAATAATTCTCTTTAGGAACTGGGTTATGTCTTCTAGCCTAGTCCATGGGTATTGGAACCAAACCCATTCTTTAACTTCTATGGTATAGTAGTCTGGTTTGATCTTGGCCACACTTGATATCCACTGCATAGCCGCTATACGTAATTCGCTTGGTTTCCAGTTTTCCTCGATAAACTTCTTTGCTAGTATAACGGATTCACCAGTATCAACGATATCGTCTACTAATAATGCTTTCATACCTGATAAATTCACTTTGTATTGGAATTTTATTATAGCTTTTTCTGCTTTCTTAGCTGCTTCAGTCCAGTGTTGACTTTGAATAGATAATAAATTCTCTACTCCAAGAAAGTCACATATAAGTCTTGCTGGTACATATCCTCCGCGGGCCACTGCTATTATAACATCTGGTTTATAGCCGGAATCCTTTATTTTCTTAGCTAATTGTCTAGTCCATTCTACTATTTCTTCCCATGAAACGAGTTTAACAGGAATCTTAGCCACGTGATTCCCTTGTAGAGGCAAAGGAATCTACTAGGAAATAAATATATCTGATAAACTGGAAAGAAATATTTTTACTTAGACTCAACTGTTTCAATTAGAAGTCTTATAGGTTAGCTGTATCCTATAACTACACCTTATACCACATCTTTTAAGGAGAAACTATCCACGAATATATAAAGAATACAGTAAGCTAGCAAGACTTGCTGATAAGACTAGAGTGTTCCTATTCAACCTTATCGGCGCTATAAGTTTCTTTATGTATGGGGATTCTTTACTGGTTATTGGCTTATTATAGTATCTATCACTTCCTCTTACAAGCTATACATGGTAGGTTTAGTAGAAGCTATTATATTAGGAGTAGGACTTGGTATTCTCTTGACAATTCTACCTTGGCCTAAGATAAAGACGGTTAGAAAGTTAAAGCGTAGTGGTCTTAGGTGGTTTGTATCGTTTGTTTCACCCTTCATAGCAGCTTACAATATTATGCCTTTGATCATAAATATTAGTTCAGAGATCATGGAAAAATGGTTTATATATTACGGTATCCTTCTCTAGGTGTAGTACTAGTATTAGCACACATTCTAGTGATGAGGCCTTTAGGAAAACTTAATCCTGGACTCGTTAGGTCTAAGCCATTTCTCGTAGCAGGGATTGTAACACTAATTACAACGCCTATGGTTTTCGCGACGCTATGGCTCATAGGAGCTGATAGTGCTTGGACACTAGCCCTAGGTTTAATGATCATAGCCTATACTATGTCAGGAGTACATTCGCTATCCAATGCTCTAAGGGTATTCGGGGAATGAGGGATATGAAGTATGGAAAAAGTCGTAGAAGAAACACTGCCGATACCTAGAGAGCTGGACCCCTATGTTAATGAACCCGAAGAGATTCTTAATTGCAAGCCTATTGTATATGCTCGGCCCTCAGACAATGTCGTTTATACAGAAAGCATTGAAAATACCTTGGGGTCCCTTGTACACACATCTTAAGAGAATGGAAGATGAGGGATATGTGAGGACAAGGAGGGTTATCACATCTCTTGGTCCCAGGACAATGATAAAACTAGCCGAGAAGGGAATAGAAGCTTATAGAAGACTTTTGAATGAACTACAAAAGATAACATCGTTGTATATGAATAGTCAGAGGCTGGGTCGCTAGGGGTGGAGCGCGATCATCCTCCAACCTCTGGGTCTCTTTTGGAGTCTCCGCTCATCCCCATTGTTTATCGGGGTGTTAACACACTATTTAAGGGATTTTACTAGTATTTTGGGGTAGGTAGTTTTTTAAGCATGACATGGTGTGTAGACATCATACAGTGATGGTAGCCATGCCCTCTGCATCAGCTCTTGCATCAAAACTCGTACCATATGTTGCACGCATAGCTGCTGGTATACGTGTTGATCGTAAGAAGATAGAAGAGATAGCTGGTCCTAGTATGGCTAGAATAGCTTTAGAAGTCATAGATCGTGTAGTTCCATGGATTGTTACTACACGTAATGGTCTACTACGTTGTGGATTATGTGGTAAAGGACCCTTTACAAAACGTGGACTGTATCTACACCTCATAAGGGTTCATCAAGCAGATATAAGGTACATGATTGAGGATGAATTAGAAAGATTAATCAAAGTTATGCATACTTATGGTGCTTGGAAAATATAATTATCACATGTACCTAGGTAGCTCGTAATCACTGGTCTCAAGGTACTCTTCCTCTTCTTCGGCCTTCTTGCGTTTTCGTTTAACTCTATGAGTTGGATAGATGTCTGGATAGAAGTAAGCCCTCTTCCCCTCTATAACGTATCTTATAATCTTACCTGTTCCACGCGCCCAGGGGAATTCACGCCACCAATCACGATACATGTCATTACTTATTACTGCAGCGTTCAAGTCTTCTGCAAGTTTTAGTATGAAGTAGTCTGCTGGAGTGCCAGGCGGTGCCTGTATTATTTTTCCTTCTCTTACAAGTTTTTCAAGTATATTAGGATTATCTATTCTGTATCTTAGACTAGCATCGACAACTATTTTTACATCAAATCCTTTTTTCTCCAGACTACGTAGAACTATAAGTATATTCCTTATCTTGCCCTTTCCTTTCCCAACGCGATGGAATGCTACATTACTTCCGTCTACAACTACTACACCGCTATGTACAGGTATACGAGACTTCCTAGTCCTATGCCATAGTTTATGGTATAGTATTACATATAGAGTTAGTACCAAGATCAGTGCTACTAGTGCTACTATGAGTGATATGTTGTCTATGACAGCTATTCCTCTCATCCTCACATGTAGTCTATTTTATTAGGCTCGTAGACTTCTATATAACTAGGATCCTGGAGGTAATAGCTACATTTGTAGGCTATAAATTATATCTTGATTAGCCTGGCTGAGTTCTTGGTGTATTTGATGTACAATATGCAGGGTATCCTAAGCTATGATCATAAACGAATATAGTGATAAAGTAGAGTACAATGAAAAGGTTATAGAAATAGCATGGCGTAGAGGATCTATTGAAGTAAATGAACATTGGGCCAGTGTAAAAGGTGTAAGAATATTCAAGAACGGTTGCTGGAGCATAGTTTCTGTTCAAGGAAGACCTGCAGATTACAAGCTACTTGAGGAAAAAGCTTACAAGTTAATACAAAATACGTCAAAGTGCAGTGATATAGGATTACTTGAGGATAAACGTTGTAAAGGAGAATATACTATAGGCTATAAAACCGACATAGACAATTTGATAGACATAGTCCAATACATTAAGGATAGAGGGGTTGATGGCGAGGTAATCCTCCTTTACGAGGATATCAATAGGATAATAGATGATGGTTCAACTAGATGTATCGAGAGGAAACACGTATACCAACTATCAATATTCTATGAACTTAAAACACAAGGTAAGGTGAGTGTAGGATCATCCTCTATAGCCTTTAGCGGTAGTATAACCGATCTAGTGAAAAGGCATATAGACGCATTGATAGAAGAAGCTAAGCTAAGGGCAAAATCAGCTTTATCAGCTAAGAAATTAAGTCCACTCGAAACCGGTAAAACAACACTAGTACTGGGACACGAGGTTTCAGCAGTATTTTTCCATGAGATAGCTCATGTACTAGAGGGAGATATTCCTCAACACTTAGGAATAGGTCAAAGGCTATCAACTACAAGTATATCAATTAGAGAAGACCCATTCTATCCCTGGAGTCCTACGTCAACCTTCTTTGATGATGAAGGCATTATGGCTAGGAGGAAGAGCTTGGTAGAAGATGGTGAAGTAGTGGATTTACTTCACACACGTAGTAGTGCCGCCAAAATGTATATCGAAGGATATAGTGATGTAACGCCAGGTCAAGCACGCGGTTTATTCCATGTACCTAAAGCTATTCATACAACATTAGTCATAGAACCAGGTGATTGGAGGGAGAAGGAGATTATAGAGGAAACACGTAAGGGGATATTAATTGATGGTGTTATTAGAGCAGAGATTTATGAAGGAATGATAATAATAGTACCAGAGATTGCTTGGAGAATAGAATCCGGAGAACTAGTTGAACCAGTATTTGTAAGACAAGTTAAATTACCTCTATTCCGTGCACTAACAACAATAGATGCTATGGGTAGAAGCCTTAGACTTAGAGCAAGCAATGAGAAAGGCTACAGAGTTTCAGAGGTAGCACCAGTAATTAGGCTTCAAGGATACATAGAGGCTTAAGTTTGTTTATTAACAACACATGCAGAGTAATAATTTTCTGGGAAAACCTTTGAATAAACTCTTATGCTCCCAAAGATACATTTAACATCCTTAATTATAGAGAGGAGTCTTTTAAGCTCCGGCAATGTAAATAAATGATAATACCTCCAGAGAATTTTACCTCTATGTCTCCACGGTACAAGATTATCACCGAAATCGAGCTTGATACCTCTAAGTCTCCAAACAGCCCATTTAACTATATAATCCATAAATCTAGGCTGTACAAGAGACCATACAGTAATGAATATACGTGAGTTCTTCTTAACAACACGTAAAAATTCTATGAGACATCGTAGTCTACCCTTAAATCCTGGTATATGGTGAAGACTAGCAATATAGAATCCTCCATTAAAAGAATTATTACGGAATGGGAGTTTAAGTAAATCGCCTTGAACACAGTGTACTAATAAGTCTACACCTTTATTCCTTGCTCGTTTATAGGTAAGATCTACCATGTTGTATGCTATATCAATACATACAACCTCAACATTAAACCTATTAGCCAAGTAAACAGAGTATTGGCCGGGACCGCATCCTCCGTCGAGATATATGCCTTTATCTTCTACAATAATACCTACTGGAGCCCAGAGCCTACGACGAAGATAACCATAACTAACGGCAATAGTTTCATAAACTCTACGAACTAGTTTAGTGAAATCCAAACTCATTCTAATATCACACAAGACAATAGAATAAACGCTAAGAAAATAAGCATACAAGAAAGTATATGCATAGAGCCCGCGACACCCCTCCAACACCCCTACCCTAGGGGGAGGATGAGGAGGGGGCTCGTCTAAATCCAAGGTGATGACGACTACGCCATCGGGTAACCGTCTTGGTCTCTGGATGCCCGTAGCCCGATCCTCTGAGCCGCTCAAATTTAACATGTAGAACCTTTCTATTCTTTTCAATTAATTTATAAGCTTATGTTATTAAAGAGTAAAACAAATATCTCAAGCACACCAGTGTACGTTTATGTACCAAGAGGTGAATACGGTTATGGAGTCTAGGGATATCATTAGAGTTAGAATACGTGTATATGGTATTGTGCAAGGTGTAGGCTTTAGATATTATACTAAGATGCATGCTGATAGGCTGGGTGTGAAAGGATACGTTGAAAACAAGCCTGATGGTAGTGTAGAGGTAGTTGCGGAAGGTCCTAGGGATAAAGTGGAGAAGCTCTTAGAGATAGTACGTAGAGGTCCTCCTGCAGCTGTTGTTGAAAGAGTTGATGTTGAATACGAGGAGCCCAGAGGTGAATTTGATAGATTCTATATCAGATGGGGTGATAGATTCCTATGGTAAATGAGGGTAGAAGTGAAGTAACAATAAGGGTACGTGGAAAGAAAGGCGACTATTGGAGGTTCACTATAACATCCTGGCTATATGAGATAAAGGATATCCTAGAACAAGAATATAATATAAAAATAAGAATAGTTGAAGAAGACGAGGACAGAAATTTACCAGCAATTTTCATAGGGGATATAGAGGTAGGCGAAGGAGTACCTGGTGAAGAAGGATATCTAATAGAGGTTTTAAAGAAAGCTTTAGATAAAATAATTGGTAGAATTGATTAAACATAACATTATCCCATAATTTTACCCCACTAAAGCTACATCAATACATAGCTTACTTAAGAGTTAAGAGTAAAGTACAATGGTAATTAACTAGTATTCAACGTTTTTACCCCCTAGATTACCCCCTATATACGAGAGGGATTTAGTATGGTTAGAAAAATCAGAGTACTAGGACTATGGGAAGGTCAACCTAAAGGTGATTTCCCAGTAGAAGCAGTTATGTCCAGACTTAAGGATTTACCTGATGCTGAATACTATAGACTATCTAGTACACGTATACTTGCAATACTGTTAGCTGACGATGAAAACAGGTATGGTGTAGGCTTATTCTATTCAAACGAATATAAAGGTAGCTGGATGCTACTATTACAGGATAGAGAGGACTGGGAAGCATTAAAGCATGTAGCAGAGGAGTACAAGGCAAAATATAATTCAAGCGAAAGTGAAGCATTAAACCGTGTACTAGTGTTCCTCAAAGAACATATAAAGAGTATACCAGGAGACGTAGACTTAGACCTATTTATAGAGTAAGGTTAAACAAGCTAATTGGTTATTAGATAACAACATATATTATTTCTCCCCCAAAGTTTCTCATGAGATATAGGTATAAACTAAGAGATAATTGTTGCTTATGAGGTAAAATATAGTTGACGTATGTGTCAAGCAAGGAGGTATTAAATGTACGCATAGATTATCCTAAGAAAATAGCCATAACAGATAATGCCGTTCAATTCGATGTGCTAGTATTCTTTCCATACGTTATTGATGCAGCTATAGTGGAAATAGTGGGTTTAGGTGAAGTATTTAGGGATATAGTGTATTATAGCGATATGGCTACAGTGATCATAGATTATGTTAACCCGCCATCAGGAGTACATGAATTCCGCTTAAGAATATACTCAAGGAATAGACTGGTGTATGAGGGATTTTTTAACGTAGAATTTGTTGAAGACCCTCTAGGTATAACGATACTACAAGCAGATAATACAAAGGATACAACCTACAAGGTTAAGTGCATACTGGAGGTCTTAAATCCACCAGTAGAAGTATACATCGAAGCATCAGAATATGAGTCAACTATGCGTTATGAAAAAGTGTATGAATTTGAAGGAGAACTTAAGGATCGTAAAATATACGAGCTTAACCTAGGGTTAGTAGATCTGAATAAAGCTAGCTTGGAGGTAAATATAATATCATTCAAAGATGGACTTGAATGGCATAGAACCCTTATTTTGCCTGAACTAAGTTAAAGGAAGTCTTAGTTTATCCTTAGCTTCATCGAGTAATAGTATTTTGTCTGATATCTTTTCGCCTAAGACCTTGGGGTCGTTAGCGAAAACGTAGTATCCAATAGGACTGTATTCAAGATTAGTGCAGCTCCATGATCCCCTTAGTAAGCTTCCTATACTAACTTTAGCGTATAAGGCCCTAGCACCTTTCCATAGTCCGATAATGTAAACGTCATCGTTGTACTCTACTATAAGTATTTCACAATCCTCGTATGATTCTTTTCCACTAATATGCTTTATACGCGGAACCTTGAGCCTCTCTAATAAAACCTCTTTAACCACTTCTACCCATGTCTCCATCCCGAGACTCACCCTAATGAGTAATTCACGCAAAGCTATTCCAGCATAAACTAACCCTAATACACCTAAAAGCTCATCCCTGTAAAATGAAGGATCCTATCTTGGAGATGAAGAAATATGGGGCGGGAAGAAGTTGCAAGAAGATTTTATAGTAAGTTAACGGTGTTACCGTCTACACGCGTACTTGTGTCAATTCTTGCGTTCTACATTATATTACCTGGGCTAATAGTTTCAATAATTAATTCTAACCTTGTATTCATTTTAGCATATGTTCTTGGAGGTTTAACTTACATACTTATCCTCAACACCATGTTAAGAAATAAACCTCCATTTAATTTTAAGAGAATATTAGGATTAGCAACGTATACTCTAACTATAGGACTCGTTATAGAATTGCTTGCAATACCATCTGG
>CAYUVB010000057.1:0-8431 GCA_964448055.1 uncultured Desulfurococcales archaeon
AAAAGCATGTATCCTATTGTTTTCCCTTCAGTTTACTATTAAGGTTTAAGCTTAAATTCATATTCTAGTTTCTTGTAATTAGGTGTTGATAAAATGAGTGCTAGGGGTGCCAAGTTAATTATAAATGTAGTGATATTTACTGTACTTGTATTTGCTGCTACAATAGTTATTCAGGTTTATCAGCCTGCTACTGGTGGATACTTTAATCTTGGTGAAGCAGTAATCTATGTTGCTGCAATGATCTCGTCACCTATAGTTGCTGGTATAGCTGGAGGTGTTGGCGCCAGCTTGGCTGATGTTGTTACAGGATATGGTATTTTCGCTCCAGCTACATTGGTCATAAAGTTTACTGAAGGACTAGTTGCTGGCATACTAGTCCGTAAACTTAGACAGTTGAACAAAGTCTATGCTATAACAATTGGTAGTATCATGGCCGTAGTTTATGGATTACTACTCGCATATTTAGGCACAACTTATCTTTCCGGTGAACTATTCCTTGGACCAGAATGGGCTAGCATTACAGTAACCTTACCAGTATTCTTCTGGCTAGCTGTTGCAGGACTAGTATTCCTGCTAGTACTATATCTCGCACTAGCTAGGAAATACCATAGTGTTGAAGCCTTAGGTTTAATGATAGCTGGCCTCATAATGGTTACTGGATACTTCTTATATGAATACTTTGTATCAAATCCGCTAACAGGCAGAGAGCCTCTAGCTGCAGTAGCTGAAATACCGGTTAATATTGGTCAAGCAGTTATAGGAGCAAGCATAGCATTACCTGTGGTAGTATTCCTTAGGCGTGCAGGATATGTTGAACAATGATATTGCAGTAGAGGTCAAGAACTTAACTGTATGGTATCAGAATCAGAATGAACCAGTTCTTAGGAACATTTCTTTTAGGTTGGCAAGAGGAGAAGTACTACTTGTCTATGGTAAAAGCGGTTCTGGTAAAACAACTCTACTTAGAGCAATTACTGGTACCATAGGTAAGATTATCGGTGGAAGAATTAATGGTAAAATTAGATTATACGGATTGGATCCATATAATACTAGTCCACGTACACTATTGAAGCTAATAGGATATGTACCTCAAGAACCATGGTATTCAATAATTGCACCTACAACCTGGGGTGAATTAATACTAAATCAATTGCTTATCGAAGAATATGATGAAGACTTCATTAACAAAGTCTTGGAACATTATTCTCTACACAATCTACGCAATAGGTTAACTTATACTCTTAGTGCAGGAGAAACCCAGAGACTAATAATTGCTTCAAGTATTGTTCGTAAAGCCAAGATATTACTACTTGACGAGCCCACAAGCTTTCTGGACGAAGAACATAGGCGTAGACTCGTATCATATGTACGTAGGGTAATTAATAATGATGTAACAGTTATAGTGGTCGATCATAACATAGAGTTATGGGCTAATATCGTAGACAAAATTCTAGTACTAGATAGAGGCTTAATGAAATACTTCGGCAAACCAGATGGTTTGGAAAAAGAATATCCTTTTAACGTTCACTTAGGATCTATAGGGAGAATACTAAGACCTGGTAAGGAATTCATATTGAATGCTAGGAACATATGGTATCGTTACCCAGGCTCCAATGAATATGTGTTAAAAGGTATCGATCTACAAGTTCGTAAAGGAGAATTTCTATGGATTAAAGGACCTAATGGTAGTGGTAAAACTACACTGCTCAAAATCCTCTCTGGGATCTTGAAGCCAAGCAAAGGTATAGTCTATAAGCATTCAAAAGTAATCTACATTCCTGAAAACCCTCTATTATATTTTAGTGAACCAACCATAGCTGATGAAGTAAGATTTAGTAGAAAAGCCAAACAGTTACTAGAACTCGTAGGTTTAAGTGAAATTGCTCAACGTAAACTACGTTTTACTAGTAGTGGTGAACGTAGAAGGGCTGCCATTGCATCAGCTATTGCACGTGGTTATAGTATTATATGTTTAGATGAACCAACAGCGGGATTGGATCCATTCTCTAAGAAGAGTGTAATTGAAGCACTTATACATGTTGTAAATGAGGAAAAGGCTACAATCATTGTTGCTAGTCACGACGATATTTTCAAGGAAATAGCTACTAGCATAATAGAGTTGAAGGGTGGTGAGTTAAGGTGATAGGCTGGCTTATTGGTAAAGTATATGAGGCACTATTTATAAGTCTCGACGTAGGTGTTCGTAGAGCCCACATTTTATCTAAGATTCTATTGCTAGCTGCATCTTTCCTCATGGTAGCACATGGTCTATGGTTTAGTCTAGTCTTGCTAACAGTGTTATGTGTAATCATAGTTGTAGGCGGCTTTAAGTATGCATTAAAATCTATGATTATAGTAAGTTCTATCCCTGCCATATGGCTTGCATTAACAGGTTTTATTGCAAGCTATATTATTAAAGGTTATGTGGACGTAGTTATAATTCTAGAAGTATTTGGCCGTACAATAGCTATTAGTTTATCCATAGCCTTGTTTATTGCTTCTCTAAGCCCATATGAGTTATCAAAAATATTATGGCACTTAGGTTTTAGGAATACATGTATTATTCCGATTGCATTATGGAGGCTTACCCCTATAGCGTTGAAGGACATGGTTGAGGCCTATAATGTACAGAAATTGAAGGGTGAGAGAGTATGGAAGGCACTAGCTATAGCAACTGCTTCTATGCTTGAGCACCGTGACTTTATGCTAGAGTATAATTTCCATAAGCTTAGTGCCAGTCTTGTTAAGCCGATACCCTACAAGTATGATTTCTCTGCAACATTGCTATTGGTATTTGTCTCTGTAGCTTTGATTATGATATTATTAATACAATGATTCATTGTGAATGATGAAGCAGAGGCTTATGGTTTAGTTTCACTGGTCTCTCCCTTTATAATCTAATATTCATAGATAGCTTCCTAGTATAGTAGTGATTGGAAGGGAGCCTTATTGAAGTTAATGGACTATACAGCCAGGGTAATAGAGGTAGCTGATCTACCATTACCTGATAGGGTAAAGAAAGTACTATGGGAGAATGGTATTAGAGTTCTTACACCTCCACAAGCACAAGCTGTTAGTGCTGGATTACTTGACGGTGATAATGTTGTCGTTGCAGCACCTACAGCCAGTGGTAAAACACTTATTGCTGAATTAGCGTTAATACATAAGGCTCTTCAAGGCTATAAGGGCATCTACACTCTTCCGCTTAAGGCACTTGCTTCTGAGAAATATGCTGAACTTAAGAAATGGAGTAAGCTGGGCTTAAGCATAGGGATTAGTACTGGTGACTATGAGTCAAGTGGAGAAGAACTACGTAGACATGATATTATTGTTACAACGTATGAGAGAATGGATAGCCTTCTACGTCAAAAACCTTCATGGCTTAAAGATGTTGGAGTTGTTGTGATAGATGAACTACATTATATAGGTGATCCCGAGAGAGGCCCCATTATAGAAATGATTGCTGCACGTTGCCTTAGAAGAGGTTATCAAATTGTTGGTTTATCTGCTACCATTGGTAATCCAGGAGAACTTGCATCATGGCTTAAAGCTAAGCTAGTAGTATCTTCTTGGAGACCAGTGAAACTTGTTGAAGGAGGATTCGATAGGAAAGAGTACCGTATATACTTTGATGATGGTAGGGTAGAGGATGTAAAGATATTTACAGGCAACCCATTCATAGATATAGCACTCACTAGCACTAGTAATGGACACCAGGTACTAGCTTTTATACATAATCGTAGATTAGTAGAGGATTACGCTCGTAAGACATCTGAATACCTTAAACATATGTTACCATCAGATGAGTTAAGGAAGCTTAGGTTATTAGCCGAGAAGATACTTGATGAGGTAAGTGTTAGGAGCGAGGCTGAGAGATTAGCAAGTATAGTAGAAGGTGGGGTAGCATTTCATCATGCAGGACTATCTTCTACATCACGTAATATTATTGAAAATGCCTTTCGTCAAAGAATCCTACGAATAATCTACGCTACACCAACATTATCAGCAGGAGTTAATTTACCAGCACGTAGAGTACTAGTATCCATTAAGAGATATGAGCCAAGAATACACCGTATGACACGCATAAAGGTTTTAGAATACAAGCAGATGGCTGGAAGAGCTGGAAGACCTCAATATGATGAACTAGGTGAAGCAATAGTAGTAGATGAACGTAGTGTTAGAGATGCATTCAGATATTATGTAAAACGTAGTCCTGAGCCAATATATTCTGCATTAAATAATGAGCGGAGCTTAAGGATATATGCCTTAGCGTTAATTGCAAGTAACGAAGTATCAACACTTAATGAGCTAATAGAGGTCTTTAAGGAGACACTCTATAGTAAACAGCGTAAAGGAATAGTACATGGAATAGTAAGTGACATAAAACGTATTATACATGAGTTAAGTGAATGGGGTATGCTAAATGTCGAAGAAGATTATGTAGAAGCTACTAGGCTAGGTAAAATAACAAGCTCAACTTATCTAGATCCATTATCAGCTAGGATAGTACTATTGGATCTTAGGTTAAAAAGAGATGAGAGATTACCAGATCAATATTACCTGCATCTTGCCTCCATGACCCCTGATTTTGCTAGAAATAGACCATACATCAGCCGTAGTGATGAATGGCTTATAGATAATGCTTATGAGGATATAGGTAAAGGCATTATACCAAAACCACCCGACGAAGAGGAATACGAAGAAATATGGCTTCAAGCATATAAGGCTATGAGGATACTACATGACTGGATAGAGGAGAAGACGGAAGACTACATAACAATGAAGTATGGTATTGGTAGCGGCGACCTATATAATATGAAGGAGACTATGGCATGGATAACAAGTGCTTTAGCGAGAATTTTAGAAGTCGCAGGATTACTAGAGCATAGCAAGGCTTACCGTGAATTAAGTAAAAGAATAGAGCATGGAGTGAAAGGAGACCTATTAGAATTAGTAGAGGTTAAGGGTATTGGTAGAGTACGAGCGAGAGCACTAGCGGACATAGGTATACGTACTGTAGAGGATCTTCTAAGAGTTAGTCCTAAGAGGCTAGTAATCCTTAGAGGATTTGGACCAAAAATTGTTGAAGAGATACTACGCAACGCTAAAGAATATTTAATGAAGAAGTATAAGAAGTAACCTAAGTTAAGATAGAATATTATTTTAGTCACTGCTCAGTATATTCTAGATTCATAAATTATGTGGATACATAGGTGTTAGAAGATTGGTGACATATCCATTGTATTTTGGTTTAGCTGCTTTAGGTATATCTGTTTTAGGCATAGTAGGGCTTATAATAGCACTAGTAATAGCATTAGCCGTATTAGGTAAAGTAAAGGTTAAAACCAAGGACATAATCCTTGGTCCTACAGACAAATATGGTATAGATGACGTAGTTGATAAGTTACTAGCTGAAGTTAGATGGCGTGGACTAAATGTTAACGTAACAGCTAAAACGGATACAGGAACAGCATTAATGTTCAGTAATTTCTTTGAGGAAATAGAGTTATGGGTTAGGAGAATAAAGGATCAAACAGTTATAACATATAATATACACATACCACCAGGATTCATAGTGATTGCTACAATTCTAGTACTTTTCGGATGGCCGTGGACAGCATTACTCGCTGGTTTATGGTATGCCAGGTATAGGGGCCGTATAAATATGATTGAAGAGTCAGCTAAAGTTGTTGGTAAAGTTCTTAGCTAAGTTTAGATGACATGTAGAGGAAAACGATTACTTATAATGATGGGGCATGCATAGAACGGGATAGTAGGGTAGGGAATAAATGTTCCAAATATTTTTATTCCCAAGCTTCTTAGTTCTTGTGTATGGTGGTATTAGATGAGGGTCTGGGAAATAGCACGTAAGCCTAAATATGTTGTAACTAAGAGAGCATTGTTAACCTATGTTAGGAGCTTGTTCAAGGAGAGTGGTGAAAGAGTAATACCTGTTGTAAGAGATAAACGTAGTAGTAGGCTTGTAGGCTTTGTTACATGGATTGAAGCAATAATGGTTACAAGTCATAGGAGTAACATGCTTGTTGGTGAAGCTGCTAGGGATAAGCCGATATTGGTAAGGGATATGGATATACGTGAAGCATATGATAAACTAGTTGAAGAAAAAGTATGGGCTGCACCAATAGTAGACGACATTGTTAGCGAGAAACTCTTTGGAGTATTATCTATGAGGGATATAATTAAGGCATTAAGAGATCAAGGTATTGCACCCAAGGCTGAAAGTGTAGCAGAGGTAATGACTACTGAAGGATTAGATGAAATGCTAGTTACACCCGATGAAAGAGTCAACAAGGTTTGGAGCAAGTTTGTCTATAGAGCATTACCAGCTGTAATAGTTGTTCGTAGTAAGGAGGAGCCTATTCCAGTAGGTATTGCTACACCTAAGGATTTTGTTGACAGTAGTAAATGGTTCTTTCATCGTGAAAGCGAATCCCATATAGTAAGTCCAGCTAAGATAAGTAGAATAATGACACGTGGTGTAATAGTTGCTACAAAAGATACACCAGTAGATGTAGTAGCAAATATAATGATAGAACATGACTTTACATTACTACCAGTGGTTGATGAGAATGGTCACGTCATAGGTGTTGTAACACAAGCAGATATAGCTAGAGCATACCTAGAAGGAGCTAAGCCAGGACGTGTACCAGTACCAGTTATACGCTTACCAAAGCCTGTTGAAGCTAGTGAGCGTGTAACCTATATTACAAGTGATAAAGCACTAGAACAAGTAGCTGTTGTTAAACCAGTAGTGGAAGCATACATAGGTGTTAGAGCAGAAAACATAGCTTTAGAAGAAATGCCAGCGATACGTATAACCGATACAATAGAACATGCTCGTAAGGAAATGCTCCGTAGGAGAACCAACTACTTAATAGTACTTGATGAAGCAGGCGAAATTATAGGGTATGTATCAAAATGGAGTATGCTAAAAGCAATAGCAACTAAAGGACCCATATGGCGTAGAAGAGTTTACGATAGATTCTTCATAGACTATATACTAGTAAGAGATGTACCAAGAGTTAGACCAGATACACCAATAGAACAAGTAGCCTACGAAATGCTTAATCGTGGCTCAGAAATAGCCTTTGTAGTTGATGATGAAGGAAACATCATTGGATATATAACTAAGGACGTAATAATCGAGGCATACGCTAAGAGCCAGGCTGGTAGAGCACTAGTAGAAAACATAATGACCCCTGGTAGGATAGGAGTAGTACACCCACACCACAGCCTACACCATGTTATAACACGTATGCAGACATTCATGTTAGATGCACTAGCAGTATATGATGGTGAAATCCGTGGAGTAATCTCAGCTAATAGACTCCCATTCATGGCCTACGAAGATGCTGCTACAGGTATTAAGACGAGAAGACTAATCTGGGTTAGGAAACTAGTAAGGGGAGCAGCAAGACTAGGAAGATATGTTAAGGTCTTACCACTGGTAGCAGTAGATGTCATGGTACCGTTAAAAGAAACCATACTTAGCAATGAAGATGTTGTAAAAGCAATAGAGTTAATGAACAAGCATAATGTTGATGGAATACCAGTAGTAGATAAAGATGGAAAGCTGCTAGGAATAGTATGTAAGAACGATATACTAAGAGAGTTAGCTAGAACAGCTAGGTTAAGGATAGAAATAGCGAAGAAGGCTGAAAAGAGGAGAAGAATCGAAGCATGATAATAGTTATCTAATCCTCATCCATAACTCATACAAGTTTCTTAGATCTTCTACCGGATTCTTTGAATAGTCTACTCTTAAGTCTATAATACGATCATAGCCATAACCATAAACAGGGTGCTCACCAACAACTAGTAGACATGCACTCCTATCACCACGTATATCACCACCAGCATCATGTGCTCTTTGGAGAGCTGATATTATTCGTTCAGATAAACTACCGGATGATTCCTCATAACCCTTACAAAGCTCCTTAACAACACTTTTGGATGCAAGCATATTTCCTACGCAAACATACCCCTTACCTACAACCTCGCCATAATGACGTGGAACATTATGTCCCGTATGAGCGACAGCTTCGCCATTTATTGATACAACACCTATTTGCCTCATGGAAGGTGCTTCATCTCTCCTTAAAGCTTCATCTAAAGCCTTACGAGGAGACCATCCTCTCTCTAAGAACTCTAAGACCCATTTGCCGATTAGCGGGTTAGTGTATGCTTGAGTAACCACTCCTCCTACACCTGCACGAGCCCAAGGAACTCTTGATCCAACGGCAATGCTGCCACTAACAACACCGATGCCTATTAGTCTACTCTCCATGTCGACAACGATTATACTATAAGTCAACCACTAAACCACCTAAGAAAGACATTTAGGAAGTTCGTTTAAATAAACCCTACTGTAGAGAAGAAAGTATAGGCGGGGGTCAGCTCCAGGGACACC
>CAYUVB010000058.1:0-8229 GCA_964448055.1 uncultured Desulfurococcales archaeon
AACCAAACATAGTGGATGTGATGCTAAAAGAAATCTCAATTATTTTAGTATAGCCTTTTACTATATTTCTAAGCTTGAATCGTTATAATTGATTTATGTTTCTTCTAGTTTTTCTATGGTTATTCTTGCTGTTATTCTCACTAGTTTAAGGTTGTCGAGTAGTTCTGCTGCTTGTTGTAGTTTTTCGGTGAATTCTTCCGCTACTATTATTCCACGGGGGTTTCTGCCTTCTCTTCGTCTTAAGGCTGACATGTATGCTAGTATTTGTGTAAGCATGGAGTCGTCTGCAGCCCCATTCTTTACCTCGATTGCTACCGGTGTATTGTTTTTATCATAGGCTAGTATGTCTATGTACCCTACTCCGGGGAGATGTACTTGTCTTCCAATGAGTCTTAGTCCTTCCTCAATTATATCTAGGTTATCAGCAATAGCATCTTCTAGTTGCTTTTTGGGTATACTCTGGGTACTTGAATCATGTAGGTCCACGGAACTCTCCACGAATATATTAGTTCTGCATAACATAGAAATTTTGCGGCAGACATAACGGTACCAGTTTTTCACAATGAATGCTCTAAGTCTTCAATAGAGTAGCTCCTTATCCCTAATAGTATTAGAGGCATGGGGTACAATGGTTTCTCAGCATAGTTTTCTTTGAATACATTGTGTTTGATAATGTTTAAGAGCTAGGGAGCATATAGCGTGTTATTGATGAGCCTTGACTGAACCACCTCCAGTACATGATAGGATAAATAGTGTGGGCGTAGACTATGGCTATGCTGTAAGAGCTATTGGAACTGTATGTGATGCGTAAAGTATATGGAGATAGGTATACCGATAATACATAGGGGTCCTCGAGGAGAAGTACATGTTGATGTGCCATTAATGTATCATGGCTATGCTTTGGATAGAATACATTATGACCCATATGTTAACGCCCCTTCGCCTAAGGGCAGACCTGTAAGAGCACGAGGTGTTGAGGTAAAGGAGGATCACGTGAGAGGTTATGGAGAAGGTGTTAAGGGAGCTAAGGGTTATTGATGCCGTTGAGTTCAGAGAACCCGAGAATGCATGGATAGCACCATTAGCGTGGAACTACATAATAATTGCACATATAAAGGTATCTTATGATGGAAATGAGCTAATACCTGACTATGGGTTAACTGAAGAGGTAAGGAGGTACGCTATCTAGACTTATACATATATTTATTCTGGAAGGAGTAAATACTTACAATACTCATTGTACTATATGCTATACTATTAGTTGTTGACAAGGAATTATTTTTAGGACCCCCTACATGATAAATTATTACGCGCTATCACTTATAATAGCGTTTATGCTAGTATCAAGGGGATTAGAGCTTTCAGGTATATTTAATCACATAGTTGTAGAACTTCTGACCCGTGTAAGAAGACCATTATTATTATTACTTGTATTGCTAATTATAGTATCTGGTTTATCGGCATCACTGATAATGAATGATGCAGCATTATTCATATACGTGTCTCTAGCAATGGTGTTTATAAGAAGTATGAACGTAGACAAAAACATTACTCTAACATTACTGGTGCTTTCTATAAACATGGGGTCAGCTTTAACCCCTATAGGTAATCCACAAAACATTATAATATGGCAGACATATGGTATTAGCTTCCATGAACTAGTCTGTTATATGGCTCCGCTTGTAATTATATCGTTAAGTATTATAATCATATCGGTATACATGTTATTGAAGAAGAACATAAGCGTAGCTGGTATAACACGTAAACTACCAAAGATATACTTGAATAGAAGATTATTCTGTGCATCCATAGTATTATTTGTAGTAGACATAGTATTAGCACAAGTGGGATATAGCGTAATAGGGCTCATTATTACTGTTTTAACCTATCTAGTAGTCGAGAAAAACATATTGTTAGGCATAGATTATGGTCTAATAGGTGTATTCACTTTAATGTTCATCGACTTTACTGAACTTTCTAGAATACTACAAGGTTTACTCGTAATTCATCTAAGTAAATCATACATGATAATATTAATTGCTGCGCCATTAAGTCAATTAATAAGTAATGTACCTGCAACAATAATGCTTGTGAACCATGTTGATAAGTTGGTTGCACTAGCAGTAGGAGTAAATATAGGAGGCACAGGATCCATAATAGGATCACTAGCTAACATAATAGCGTTAAGGCTAGGAAGGTTGGAGACTAGGAAATTTTTAAAGATAAGTATCCCCTACTTCATTATCTTATTAACGATATTCTACATCCTAGCATATGCTAAGATATATCCATAGCAATTAAAAGAAAAGACTATACTCTTGGATTAACGCTAGTTTCCAATATACGTATCATTTCATTATCTATATCTTTAGGAGCTCTTACCTAATTGCTCCATGGAGTTAATGTAGTTGTTCGTGCAGGGTAATCTTACTATATTAATGTCAAGTACGTTGGGTGTAACGTTGCCTTCACCAGTCATGTTGAATACTATCTCTATAACAAGTCTATCAATGCATTGTAGTTGCGATAATATATTATTGGTCTTTAATTCTTCATCATATACATAATCTGGTACAACTATTACTGTGCCATTAGCATTCCTAAGTCTAACCAACTGTATATTAAGTACATAGCCTATGAAATCTCCTATTGACGCATCGAATAAACCACCTAGTATTGTCTTGTTATTATTAATTGAATAGTCTATGTAGTCTATGAGGATTTTAGAATCTATATTCATTGACTTAAGTGTACTAGCTACTTTATCCGAGTATACAATTGACTTTATATTACGGTATTCCTTAAGGAAATTCTCTACTTCCTCCATATACTTAGTTAGTATCTCGTTAAGTATCTTAATTGAGGATAATAGTGTAAATATAGAATTGTATGGAAGGCTAAGCTTACTTAGATTCTTGTCTGCCAGGGCTTTCATTCTAACATATAGTGTTGGTGTAAGCTTTACATGGAATGTTATAGAGTACTTGGTATTATTTATAAGGCTTATATTTTCAATCCAGGCTATTACTTCTTCAATAGTCTCTAAGCCATACTCCTTAAGGAACTCCTTAAACTTTGCATCCATTACCATTTCTCTAATGAGAGTACTTGTATTAAAGACGTTTGTCATATTGTATTTGTTTAAATAATTCTGTACTACGTTGATAATATTATTGGCAAAGATGTTTTTCAGATATACTGGCACGAGCTTAACGACAAAGATCATCGATATTAGGAGGAAAAGGACTAATAAGATTAACGCGGTCTTCATGTCTTGTCCATAGCCTCTTCTTAGTATTCTTAACCTTATCTTCTGTTCCAATAAAATTACATCTCTTTTAGCTCTCATAAGCCTTAATGCTATATGACAAGTGAGGCCTTATATGAACTAATTGTAACCAGTAGGCGGTGTTACATGTTCTAAGCTGAAACTACTTGACCAGGTATTCTTTAAAATCTTGTTAAGTAGAGCAAAAGGTCTTTGAACCCTAGTTTCATCTACTTGATGCATTCAGCATTGTATGTAAGCATGTTGAGTTGTTCCGCTTTTCTAAGGATATCTATTACGTCTCTGTCATCAAGGACTCTCGCGGTACGCATCTGCTACAGCGTACATATAGCTGGATCGAGGGTTAAGGCAGTATATTTCATTGGGTTACTCCTTGGTTATCCTGTGTTGGTTTAATGTGGCGTGTAGGTACAGCAATGATCGTTCTAGAAGGCTTTAGTTTCTTAAGAGATCTTATCGCGGCAATCATGGTGAAGCTTGTGGCAATCATATCATCAACTATTACAAAAATTATAACTAGGATTAAAATTAAAATGGAAACCTATACACTATCTATTACCTTAACATTAGCAACAATTACTACCTTAGCATAATCTACTAAAATCGAGTATGTGTTCACGAATCTACACATATTGACAACTATTAGTATTTATTGTAGGAATGGTAATAGAAGTTATCCTTAAATGTTGACTTTTGAGGAATTGGTATCGAAACACTTTGTAGGTTAGGAATAGATATGTTTGATGAGGCTTGATTGCTGGAAAGTGTTCCAGTATTCCTGTTATAAGAATATCGTTAAAATATCTTGTACTCTATGTTGAGTCCTGGATAAGTAGGTAGTGTCGGGTAAGCATGTTAGAGGTTCCTGGTGATGGGTTATGAATGAGAGGTATTTGTATACATTATTGCTGGTTATTATAGTGGTGTATGTGCTATTATATGTACTTATTTGGGAATTTGTGCGCTTTGCCGCTACTTGCTTACTAGTATTTGCTGTGTTTACTGGTTTCCTATTGTACAGATTTACAAAGTGTCATGTGGAATGGTGGAAGCTCTGGAGATCATGGATTGATTTGATTCGGGTATTCACTGTAGGGCTTTCTTCGGTGGTAGTTATTGTGCCGTTTTTTAATAGTGGTCCTAGGTATATTTGTTGCATTTAACCATATGAGTACAAACATGTTTGGGAATATTCTCTCAACATTTACAATTATATTTATCGGGTTTGTATCAGCTATGGCCTTGATCTATAAGTATAGAGAGAAGTATGGTGTTCAACTAGCCATAGCATTGGCAGTTTTACTAGTTTTAGCTAGCATAATTATCGCGATATTCGTTTATACTTGGGCCGAATGGGAAGCAGTAAGTCTCTGGGACTTGAAGACCATGTATGTGCTATCAGTAATATTCCTAACAGCCTTCATCAATATCCCGATAATATACTTAATTAGTATTAGCTATTGTGGGCATGACAGGTAGCTGTTTATTCATTATCATTTTCTTCGCTATCTACTTCTTCTCTATATTTTCTCTAGTTATGACGTGGTTTATGGGGTTATAGCTGTGTTTTACCGAATATATGACTTGTAGGGTGGTGGAGTCATCGTTGTGATAAGAAAGGCTGTCGTCCGTGTTAGAGATGATTTATGTAGGAGTTGTAGGTTTTGTGCTGAGGTGAATGTCTGCCATAGTCCTGGTAACTGTATTGGCTGTCTTTCATGTTACTATGCTTGTCCTTATATGGCTAGGGTTGTAGAGTACGTTTATATTGAGGCTGAAGAAGTAACAGTCTATGTTGATGATGTACCCTATCGTGTTCCTAACAGAGTATCTATTGCTAGAGCATTAGAGTATATTGGTTTCCGATTCGGTGAGCCTGGTTCTAAGAAGCCTTCTATTGCATGTGGTACTGGCGGTTGCTGGGCGTGCGCCCTAATAGTTGATGGTTCTCTTCAGAGAACTTGTATTGAGCCAGTACGCGATGGGCTGCGCATTGAAACCGATGTAGAGAGGGTGGAGCCTAGGAGAATTGTTCATGGACCCTCACCACATGTTGTTGGAGGTAAGGCCACCCCTTGGTGGCAGGTTGACTATGAAAGCTATGTTGAAGCAGCTATATGGGTTGCTGGCTGTAATCTTAGGTGTCCTCAGTGCCAGAACTATCATGTAACATACGATAATGTTTCTCCAGCACTAACTCCTAAAGAGGCGGCAGAGGCCGTAGCATTATGTCATAGAATGTATAATACACGTGGGGTAGCTATTAGTGGTGGAGAACCAACTCTTAATCGTCGATGGCTAGTAGAGTTCTTCAAAGAAGTAACTAGGCGTGTAAACCCTAAGGTGAGACGCCACCTAGATAGTAATGGTACACTACTTAAACCGGACTACATAGACGAACTAGTAGAAGCAGGCTGCAACAATATAGGTGTTGAACCAAAGTGTGTAAACATTGATACATATATGAGGATAACAGGTATAAGAGATAGAGACTTAGCTAGTAAATACCTTGAAACTGCATGGAAAGCAATAGAATATATAAACGAATACTACGGTGATAAAGTATACCTTGGAGTAGGTCTCGTATACAATAAGGAACTGGTTTCACTAGACGAAATAGCTGAAGCGGGAAGAAGAATAGCGAGCATAAACCCGAAGATACAAGTAACGGTACTTGACTACTTTCCAGCATTCCGTAGGAGACATCTAAGGAGACCAAATGTAAATGAAATGCTCCAAGTAAAAAGGACACTAGAAGAACAAGGACTACAAACAGTAATAGTACAAACAGTAATAGGACACATAGGACCAGGAGACAATAAAAGACCGTAAGCAAGTAATAGAAGTATCCGAATGCTATGTTTGTTTTAAGCGAATTTTTAGCCAAGTCTTGACAAAATAATTGGAACCGTAAGTTTAAGGTCTGGCGAGAAAAGCCCATTAGCAGAAGAGATTAAGAATTAAAACGTAATAGTTAACGAATGTAGGTGGAGAGTCTTCATCATCTAATAAGAATTAATGTAGAGAACTCGTTAAAGTACTAAAACCTAGAATAACCCATATAGGAAAATAGAATACTATGAGTTCTTCAAAATAAGTAAAAGAATGGCAGCCTCATATGTTTCTCTCTACTGTCCAGGCTACTCTCAGTAATCTAGGTAAAATACCCTAGGCTCTTGTTGGTTTTAAGGTAGTTTCATATACTATGTCTAATTCCTTGACATCTAGTTTTATCAAATCAAATTCCTATATGATTCTTAGTCTATTTGTTGTTTGGTTTGGTTTTCTCGGCTACTTATTGTTGACTGGGCTTCTCAGAGATTTTATCGTTGTGGAATCCTAATATCATGTTATAGGTGGCTTGGAATGAAAACATGGTATCAAGTACTAAGGGAAAACAATACGAATAATATGGGTGTAAAAGATAAGATACTAGATAACCATATGGTATTGTTAATGACTATAAGGATATAGTATATCTTTTTCCTAGTCGTTTCTCATAGTGAATAGGTTAGGTGGTGTAAATTTTTGAATTCTGGACTGGGGTAAGGTTAAAAATACGTTCATTAAGTTTAACCAATAATATTGTGAGAGAAAGATGGTGGAAGTAAAAGAACTCGAGATAGGAGATGTAGAATTCTATGTAAAGGAGTACAAGGGGAGAGGACTATATCTATGTGGGTATAGGTATGGAAACGTTGAGGTTAGGCTACGTAAATGCAAGAGGATAAACCCGAGAGATACTGAGCTAGATATAATACTATCAATACTACTCTGTATGGGAAAGGTAGAAGAAATAGTAGAATTATTCCGAACGGCAGGGTATAGTATGAGAATAGAGGACTACTCGATATTCTAGGCTACCCCATGGAAGAAACAAGGAATCTTATATATGATAACTCCTGCCTCCGTGTGTCAATGAACATACCCATACTTAGCTTAAGAAACATACATATTACAAGCAAACTCCATTTGCCTCTGGCTCCGTTATTGTATGGGTACGGGTTATTGTCTTAACGAGTGTATTTGCTATTGTTACAATACTTAGACTAGTAGTCACGATGATGGGATAGAAGGTTGTAGCACACCTCGTGGAAGGTGAAAGGAACATAAGTTAAGCTGGAATAGTAATTAGGCCAACAATTAGTAGAGTCAATTTTATGATAACCAGGTTACGTGTCATATATAATCGCTAATAAGAAGAATAAGTATTAAATATACTTAACAACTACTGTCAAAACGTGTTCAATACAAAGGAGTAGATATTCGAGAAGACATTTATACTAAACCTACGAATATTCTTAAAGATAAATTCTTGGAAGACAAAATATTCTAATCATGTATGTTATCTCATGCAAGCTATGTTTTAAGGTATAGTCTTAGCCATGGCTTATAACAAATCTTATTCCATGTTTTCCATGGTGTTCTAAGCTCTAACTCTTGTAGCCTATTCATCAATTGTTGAATAGATGTCTGAGTAGGTTTTATGAATATTAAGTCGTCTTCGTGTGCGCATGCAGTCTGTATTAACGTGTATGTATTTTCATAACCTATTTCCTCTGCCAACTCCTCCCACGTATATTCATGGTATTGTAGACATGTAAACATCTTTCTTGCGGGCTTGTTATCCAATGTTGACGTTGCTATTAGTGCCTCTACTTGATTTTCGTGTAAATATTCAGTTGAAGCTATTAACATTTTGGCTACATGCTTGTGTTGATATTGGGGTTTTACAGCTATATAGTAATGTATTAAGATCTTAATCCCTGGATTAACAATATAATACACCTCTATTGCTATTGGTTCCCTATTCAGATATGTTATTAGTGCTCTTGCTATCCCTGTTTCTAATGCTATTCTTGCATAATACGCATGATATGAACCCATGGTTTCTTCTATGATTTCTTCCACTATCCCTACAGCTTTCCTTCCTTGAGGTA
>CAYUVB010000059.1:0-2092 GCA_964448055.1 uncultured Desulfurococcales archaeon
TCCTTTTCTTCCAGGTTTCTTACCTGCTACTACTTCACCTAGTTCAGCTATCTCATCTAGTTTTAATAGTCCCTTCTCAATAGGTATCCTTATATCACCTGTTTCCTCCATAACAGCTTCTCTAGAATCAACCACTATGCTTTCAGCCCTGCAAATAACCTCATCGTCAAGTGCACGTGCATCCTTCATATGCGCTCCAATGCTTACAACATGTACTGGTGGTTCAAGAGCATCACCGAATACTACGGGTTCCTTGGTTGTAGTAGCTTCTACTACTATTCTGGCACCACGTACAGCATCTCTAGGATCTTTTGCAACATATGTGTCGAATCCAAGACCTTCTACATAGTCCTTGTATTTTTCTAAAGCCTGCTTCCTTATATCATATATTCTAACCTTTACTGGTTTAAAGTATTCTACTATGAATTTAAGTTGATACCTTGCTTGATACCCGGTACCTATAATAGCTATATCACCTTGCTCCTTAGGAGCCATATATTTAACTGAGACAGCTGAAGCAGCAGCTGTTCTAAGTGCTGTAAGTACTCCCCCTTCTAGTACAGCTAATGGGGAACCATTTATGGAATCAAAGAGTGTTACAATGGCTTGAATAGTTGGTAACCCTCGTTCGATATTAGATGGTATAACATTTACAATTTTTACGCCAACACCATAACCCGGTACATAGGACTGCATTATACCCCACCAATTACCTTCAACCCACATAACAGTTCTTGGCGGAGTAACTGTCTTGCCCTCAGAGAATAATTTGAAGGCCTTAGCGATCTCATCAACTAGTATGCGTGGCTTCAATAACTCTTCAAGATCACTTCCACTGAGAATGAGTATTTCAGGCAATATATACACCCCTAGAGAAACACATCTCCTACTACATTAAACATTGTGTCAAAGTAGAATTAAGCTTTACCTAGTAATAGTCAATACCTGATCTAGATATAAAGTGATTAGAGCAGATACGAATCTTTTTGATTAGGGATTTTAATATTTAATATCTTTAGGTGCTAGCACGGTGGTTTCCATATGTATTATTGGTAGTATTCATGTTGACTTTATTATACGTGTTCCTAGGATTCCAAGTATAGGTGAAACTATTCTGGGTGAAGGCTTTGAGATCCATCCAGGTGGTAAGGGTGCTAATCAATGTATTGGAGTTGCCCGTTTAGGTGTTAGAGCATCCCTAGTTAGTAGAGTTGGTAATGATTTTCTAGCTGATATGGCATTAAAGAACCTTAAAACTGAAGATAACGTTGTATTAGATTATGTTAGTACTGTGGAAGGAGTTCATACTGGTGTCGCCTTTATTCTTGTTGATTCCTCTGGTGATAACATTATTGCTGTTGCTCCAGGCGCTGATATGTATGTTTCTCGTAGTGACGTAGATAAAGTTCTAAAGTCAATACATGGTTTTAAGGCGTTGTTAGTTCAGTTAGAGATACCATTAGATACAGTAGCTTATGCTTTAGAGAAATTCCATGAGAAGGATGTTTTAACTATACTTAATCCAGCACCTGCTGTTGTGTTACATGAGAGTATTTACAAGTACGTTGATGTTCTTACACCTAATAGTACTGAGCTAGGGATACTCGTAGGATTAGATATAGGCTCCTTAGATGACGTGATACATGCTTCTAGGAAGCTCCTTAAGGCCGGTGTTAGAATAGCGGTGGTAACAACCCTTGGGGCTAATGGAGCTGTTGTTGTTACAAGGAATAGAGTTGTTCATCTACCAGCATTTAAAGTAAAGGCCATTGATACTACTGGTGCTGGTGATGCATTTAATGCAGGCCTCGCTGTAGCTTTAACTGAAGGTATGGGTATTATTGATGCAGTCCTCTTTGCTAATGCTGTAGCAGCGTTAAGTACAACCAAGATGGGTGCCCAAGAAGGGCTACCTAGAAGGGATGATGTCGAAGACTTCATTAAACGTCACGGTTTAAGCTAGTATTATCCAGAATATCTCGTAGAGTATCCATCCGGTTATAACGCTTACTGTATTGAATGGAATACTTATTCTTATGAAGTCCCAGAAACTTACTTGATATCCACGTTTTTCTAATATCCTTACAGCTGT
>CAYUVB010000059.1:2192-8144 GCA_964448055.1 uncultured Desulfurococcales archaeon
AGATTAGCTAGTCCATGTTTTGCAAAAGCACCAGATAACGTGAATACTCCTATTAGGAATAGTAATAGTTTCCATTCAAAGCCAGCTACTAGTGCATGTTTCACACTCTTATAATCTCTATGAATTAATCTAGTTATTGTTAATCCTCCAACAGCTATTAACGCTATTAAACTTAATGGCAAATGAATAACGTGTCTTAAACTAAGCAATATTATCTTTATCGTTAGGAACAATGATGCTTCTATAAGGAATATCTTATCAATAATGTTGGCTATTTGTCCCGTATTCCTGTCATTAAGACTATTCGTATTATAAGGGTTGTTTATCTGCGATAAACTTCTTCTGGCTATTAACGCTAATACCAGACAAGCTATTATCATTGGTATTAACGTGAAGAAGAACATGGATGGTTTACCATTATACCATATGAAGTCTGTGAATACAAGGTTAAGGTAGCCTGCAGTAATTATTGCTGGTGGATCACCTATCATTGTAGCAGAACCAGCCATATTTGATGCTAGTGCAACCCCTATCATTACTGGTATTGGATTAAGATTCATAGACTTAGCCATTCGAAGAGCAATTGGAGCAAACAGTAATACCACGCTTACATTCTCTAGGGCTATACTTACAAGTCCTGCCGTAAAGCTTAACCAGAAAACAAGTTTAAGAGGACTTGTAAGCCTCCTACGTAAAAACGATGAAACAATTTCCATTAATCCTGAATCCTCTAAATATACCGTTAATATACTCATACCAAGTATTAGTCCAAGTACATCCCAGTCAACGTAGATTAATAATTCGTTGAAATCAACAGCATTTGTAGCAACTAGTACTAGAAGTATAATTAAACTAACCCATTGTCTTTCAATCCTACCCCAAGTAATCATTCCTATTAGGAATACTAGTAACCCTAGTATTAGTCCTTGATATATGTTCTCCAATTTGTTTTCCCAGCCACATCAAAAGATGTAGTCTAGATTTCTTAAACATATCTGGTAGTACTCTAAAGAAGTGTTTCGACAAACGTCGTATAATAGTTGTACTAAGAGTTAAAAACAAGATATTCGTGAGTCTAACGCGGTGATTATATGGTGAATGCTAAAGAACTGGAACCATTATTCAAGCCTAAAAGCATAGCTGTTATAGGTGCATCAACAAAGCCAGGTAAAATAGGATATGAAATAGTACGAAATCTATTAGAGTATGGGTTTGAAGGTAAAATCTATCCTGTTAACCCTAAAGCTAAGGAAATACTTGGCTTAAAGGCTTACCCTAATGTAAAGGACATTCCAGACGAAGTAGATATGGCAGTAATATCAATACCAGCTGATAAGGTATTAGATGCCGTAAAGGATTGTGGAGAAAAGGGTGTAAAAGTACTTGTTGTCATAACAAGTGGTTTCAGCGAGGTAGGTAACGAGGAGCTAGAAGAAAAGCTTGTAGAAACAGCACGTAAATACGGTATGAGAGTCCTAGGACCAAACATATTCGGAATAGTATACACACCCAATAAGATGAATGCTACCTTCGGCCCCAAAGATATTCTACCAGGAGGTATAGCGTTCATAACTCAGAGTGGTGCATTAGGTATAGCATTAATGGGCTGGACTATTCTTGAAGAAATAGGCTTATCAGCAGTAGTAAGCATGGGTAACATGGCTGATATAGACGTTATGGAGGTCTCAGAATATTTAGCAGATGACCCTAACACCAAGGTTATAACAATATATCTAGAAGGACTAAAACCTGGAAGTGGACGTAGATTCCTAGAAATAATGAAGAAGGTTTCAGAGAAGAAGCCAGTAATTGTCGTAAAGTCAGGTAGATCTGAAAGAGGAGCTGCAGCCGCAGCAAGTCATACTGGTAGCTTAGCAGGAGCGGACAAGGTATATGATGCTGCAATGAAGCAAACGGGTATATTAAGAGCACTTAACATTGAGGAAATGTTTGACTGGGCTAGAGCTTTTGCACTACTACCACTTCCTAAGGGAGAAAATGCTGTCATAATAACAAACGGTGGTGGAGCAGGAGTAATGGCTACTGATGCAGCAGCAGACTATGGAGTAAAATTAATGGATCCACCCGAAGACCTAAAAGAAAAGTTCCGTAAGCACATGCCATGGTTTGGAAGTCCGAAGAACCCAGTAGACCTTACTGGTATGGCTACACCAAAAGAGTATTATGGTGCAGTCAAGGAAGCATTATATGATCCACGCGTACATTCAATAATAGTACTATATTGTAGAACAGCTGTATGTGATCCAATGGAGCTAGCCAACGCTATAATAAAGGCTCGTGACGAAGCAAGAAAGGATGGTATAGAGAAACCAATAGTAGTATCAATGATTGGTGGAGAAGACGTATACCAGGCAATGAAGCATTTGAATCGTAACAGTATACCAGCATATCCTATACCTGAGAGAGCAGTATCAGCTCTTGGAGCACTGCTAAGATATGCACGTTATCTAGGAGTAGTTAAGGGAGAGTAAGCCGACATATATTATCCAAGAGGTTTCTTCCCAATACTTTTATTAGCTAAAGACATTTTATCTAGTAATTCTTTCTATAACTCTATTGGTGAAGCTAGAAGTGTTACTCTTTGATTGGGGTACATATAATTCATCATCAACATCGGCGAAATCGGCAACGCTAGGAATGAAGTTAACAGAAATACCAGCCGATTTTTCACGCAAAGGTCGTGGACCAGAGTACTTTGAATCATATAAGGAGTTTGCATCTAAGGCCTTCACGACTATAACTGCACATGCACCATATTACAATGTTGTAAGTGATAGCGAAATGGTAAGACAGAGAGTACTTAAAGCCATGAAAGCTGCAATAAGAAATGCCGCATTAGCGGGAGCAGAGGTATTCAACCTACACCTAGGATGGAAGGTTTATGGTAGACAAGAAGATGTAGACTTGGCAACAGACTCATCATTTCATTCCAGTTACCCTTACCTGGAGGAGCATTAAAACTAGTAAACCTAAACTACACATACCTAATAGACACACCAGAGAAGCTTGAACTAACACTCAAGAACGCTTACTCCATAGAAAATACTATAAGTACATCTAGTATTACCACTATAAGCATAAAATGATGAACCCAGGCGACCCAGACCCTAAGGGATGAAGATTTCAGCCTTGGCTGATATGGTTTAGTAAAGCCCCATGTAATATGAACTTATGGTACTACACATTGTATTAATATACCATATACTTAATAAGGGGAGTTCATCATAGCCCTAGACATGAGAGCACCTAGCCGTACACAATGTTAGAGGGGTGCTCTAGGTCATGGTGGTCTTCTTAGAAGAAGAGGAAGAATGGTGGGAGGAAGAAGAGGAAGAGGAAGAAGAGTGGTGGGAAGAAGAAGAGGAAGAAGAAGAGTGGTAAAATAACTATTGTTTTTCCTTTATTCCATAATAATATTGTCTTAACTTAAGGATATATTTTCTTGCCAAAGCCTTCACGAGTATTGGATTGATCATAGATTTCTTCCACTATGAATACGTAGGCTGGATAACTACTTCTACCACTTCTAGGTTTATGAAATATGTCGTGCATAGCGTTAAGGTATCTCTTATATAAATCAGTATCATCCTCATGTATTTCAACTTTGCATCTAACTTCAAAGCTCGTATTAGGCGGTGTATAGAAGACTAGAGTTGCCTTACCAGTAGCTTTAATGTTCCTCCATGTATGGTTAAAAGCCATTTCTAGTCCACCAAGTTTTCGGAAGTCTATCATGTCTTCACGATAGAATTCTTCTAGCAACACCCTCGAAACATCTCTTAACATTCTCCCGCTAGTTTTAGCGTAAGTGTATTCCTCAGCTCTACGTACTAGTTCTTCAAGATGTTCTTCACGAGGGACAAAACCTACCATTTTAACACTACCGCTAAGACCTGCAGGACCACATGTTACTATAATAGGGGTTGTACGAGTAAACTCCAACATCATTTTCTCATAGCTAATTTGTTCTCCCTTTACAAGCCTTTCCAGTAAAGCTCTTCTCTCATAAAATATATAGTTTATATAACGTTGAGGTAAACCTGTTCCCAAGCATAATCACCGCGATAGTGAATTATGTATTAAGATTAAAATATTAATAAAACATTGTTAAGTCGAGTAAGGTAAATATTTAGGGAATCCTTTTAGAGAAAGACCATTAGGGCTATGTTGATGTAATTGGCATATAACGGATCTTACATTTAGTCTCTTCTACTAACCTCTTATGTAATAGTGCTATACGTTCTGAAGGGCCAGATACTATCATAAACTCTATACATACATCTCCTACATGTGTGTGATTGTATGAATGTATTATGTCACGGTTTTCCTCAATAATCCTAAATAGTTCCTCATGTTCAACTCTACCAGTTAGGATCATCACTCCTTGGCAATGATGAGGTTCAAGATAGTGTAGGTGGTCATGTACGTATTCTCTAAGAGCTTCTTCGACAAGGCTAGATCTATCTATCCCTAAGGCTTCCGTAAGTCTATCTAAGCTCTGTGCTAGATCTTCCGATATAGAGATACCAAATCTCCTCTTACTGGGCAAGGCTCTTACCACATCTCCTTCTTTAAGATTAACGCGGCTACATATATGATAAGAAGTACTAGTCCTGTTATACCTGCAGGTGCTTGCCCTAATAATATTGATAGATATAATCCTAGTAAACTGGATACTAGGCTAACACCCATACTTGATACTAGTGCTCCTTTAGCACTACGTGATAATGTGATTGCTATAGTTGATGGAAGTAGCACTAATATGTGTTCAAGAACAAAGCCCACGATTTTTATTAATGCAACAGTAGTAAGTGCTAGTAAAGTATATATTAATAGATCATATAAACGTATGTTCACGCCAGTTAATCTAACATAACTACGATCAATGCCTATACACATTTGTTCTCGGCAAGTTAATATTACGGTTGAAACGGCTAAACAAGCTATGCTTAAGGCGTATATGGCATCTGTCCACCCAGCAAGTAATGGGTCACCGATAATTATAGCCCATATACTGGTCTCGACAGGGAACATAGTTAGTACATAGTATAATGCTAGTACACTACCAGAGGCTGTGAATGCTACGAATAGAGCGGTTGCAACATCTGCCTCGAATCCCCGATGAATCATGTATCCTGCAAGATAAATTAATCCTAAGCCAATAATTATAGCCCATGTATATTCATCGCCAATACTTAAGAGTTTAGCTAACGGTATACCCAGGGTAGCGGCAAGTAACGCTGCATGAGGAGAAGCACTAGCAAGAAAATATAGTCTTCGAGAAGCAATAATAGGGCTTAAGGATCCGTAGGCAATAGCAGCTGAGACCATAACTATAACCCATATAGGGTTCACAAAAACTGCGAATAAAGACGCAATAGCAAGTATCCCAAATATGGTTACAAGCGTTCTATTCCATGTGTATGAAATAATACCTAGAGCAATGAAGATTATAGTAAAAATTACAGGTACTATCAAGTGTAAGTTTGAACTCGCCATAACTTTATGGCTAACTTGCTCAGTGATACTCTTAGTTATTACCTCGAATTGAGCTGATATATTCTCTATTTTATCTAATATACTCTTGGATAGTAGTGGTGATGGAACATATAATATTGACACGTTATACTCCTCGGCTAAACTTAGAAGGGTTCTAGAAGCAGGAGCCTTCGGCGGATTAGTAATTACAACAAGTCTTATGGTACCATTACTTAATGCATTCTCTATTCTCCTAACATCTTCAGCTAATACGGGTATACCGTGTTCACGAACCATAAGGTACTTTATTTTAACTCCAAGCCATGAAACAGCATACTGTGTTACAGGTATATCAGCAATAGCTGTAATATTAATCTTTGGTGTTGTATCAACTATATAATTGAGCTTCCTTATAAGCTCCTCAACTATCCTAACGTAGTGGTCACGACAACT
>CAYUVB010000060.1:0-8129 GCA_964448055.1 uncultured Desulfurococcales archaeon
ATTACAGGGTCTATGCTAAGTCCAAGTAGTTCCAGTAGATATGGTTTCTTTTTCTCTTCCTTTACTATCGACAACTTATATTCACCTATATAAACATGGTTTAGGAGAATGTTATGATTGTTTTTCTGAATTAATCTTCTTTTCTGCCGCCAAGAAAACATTATAATGCTTAGGCTTAAATACCTAATACGTGGATACCTTATCCAGACGAGATCTTGTCCCCAATTACTCTAACCGGTTATAAGTTATGACTATTACCTCTATTTTATTCTTTAAAATTTTAGCTCTATCAGCCTAAAATATAGCGATCTATGTTACCTCTCTGCTACTTCCCAAAATTCTTGCTCACTCCAATCGATTAATAATGTATTTTTCTTGAGAAATTCTATAAGGTCTCCAGAAATTTCTACTTCTTCTGGGTGATGCGTTAAATATTTACGATATCTTATGGCTATTACTCCATCGAAGAGCTCATTGAATTCTTGTACACTTCTTTTTACTAACTCTTCGCTTATACCTTTCATACCAAATAATACATAGGATATTATTTCTACTGGGAGTTTATCTTTTTGCAACTTCTTCCTTAAACTAGCTATTCTATACACTTCTTGTTGAGGTATACCTTTATTTAGAATCTTATTTCTCACTTCATCGTCTATTACTTCAAATCCTATCCTTATAACTAGACGTTTAGGCTTAAGTATTTCTAAGGTTTTAATTATTACATCATAGTCTACGAATTCAGGTCTCGTTTCTATATCTACTACTCTACTATTCGTTATTTTCGATAGTCTTATTACTGTATTTACAGGAAGCTCGTAGAAACTTCCTCCATTAAATATAGTTATCCTTTCATAGTCTTCCCTGCTTAGTATTTTAATTGCTTGTTCTATGAGTTTACTGTTTACTTTTAATACTTGTGGTAATGATCCTTGTTCTAAGAAGAAAGGACAAAAGGTGCATTTATTCCAACTGCATGGAAGCCCCTTTAGTACCAGTATTAGTCTTTTTCCTAACTCATCGTGTGTCGGGAAAACTCCTATCATGTTATCTAGGCCTCGCTTAGTAATCTAGTTATTCCTTCTTTTAGCTTACTTAGTGCAGTAGGCGTAATTAGTAGTAGGTCTTCATCTTCATATAATCCATTCAATGATACTTCTAATAATTCAGACTCAGGTACATGTTTTGGCGCTAAATTTGGTATATCTATTCCTAACTCATTTGCTACTATTCTTACTGCTTTATAACTATCACTATTCCAACGTAAATAACATGCTATTTTCTTATAATACTCTCTAAACTTGACTATATAGCCCTTAAGTCTTCTCCTTAGTACTTCAACGTATTCTTCTTTTATTTCTTGGGTTTCATATTTAGGGTTCCAATCATATGCTACATATGGATAATATTCATCTAATTCTCTTGGAACTACTCCTGCATTTGTTACAATTAGTTGATGTATTTCATCATAATAACTTGTTTCTCTTAATGCTTTTAGTATAAAGTAATGGATATAGCTTTGCGAGTATGGTTTGCCATAGCTGCATGGTAATATTAGTAGTAGTTTATAATGTTTCTGTGGTTTGTATTCTCTAATTATCTTTTGATAACCTTCTTCGAAGGCAGGATGAATAAGGTATTTTGTACCTACACCTCTAAGATACTCTTTTCCATCACCACTCCATAACAGGTTTGAACCATCCCATATTATCCATAGTTTATTCTTGCTCAAGATTTAATGACCTCGAATGTATTAGTGGCTATGCGCTCCTTGGTGTTTGAAGAGTAAGTAGGGTTTTTAAGCTATGATATGGTAATTAGCATGTTCTGTAGGAAGAAACTTAAGCACAGTAACTAAAGGATTAATAGTAACTACAGTAGATGGTGACGATTATGTGTAGCATGTATACAATGATTAAGGGCAAGCTTTCCTCAATAGTTAAGAAGATATTTACGCCGAAGGTAGCAGGAGGAAGTGTTATCGCGTTCATAGGTTATATACTCTCTCCTGCTTCATGGTGGAATGATTTATTCGTGAATATACCTATAGCATATGTTTCTGCAAGTATAGCTTCTATACTTAATCCTGACTTTTTTGCACCAGCTTTTGCAGCTTCATATCTTTTGACTAATATTCTTGGCTTCATTCTTATGCACACAGGGGCTGAAATAGCGATTAAAGGCAAACCAAAACTTACATGGACAACCTTACTCAAATATGCCTTGGTTTCAGCAATTTATACTGCTATTGTAGTTATACTTGTTGAGCTGGACATAATAGAGCCGTTAACGTTTAACTACTAGTTAACTAAATAAATCAGAATTTATATATGATTAGCATTGGTGATGATAAGTCGGTGCTCCGATGAAGTGATGAGAATGGCAAAACTGATATCCTTGTATGTATTAGTGGGTTCTGAGGTGTGCAATATTGATTACCCGCGAAGAAGCATTAGAGCTTATCAAGAAATATATTAGTAATGAGAAATTGTTTAAACATATGCTTGCTGTTGAAGCAATAATGAGAGCATTAGCTCGTAGATTAGGTGAAGACGAGGAACTTTGGGGACTTGTGGGCTTATTGCACGATCTTGACTACGAACTAGTAGGAAAGGATATGAATAAACATGGACTTGTATCAGCTAGAATACTTGAAGGAAAACTACCTGAAATAGCATTAAATGCTATTCGTGCACATAACGAACTTACAGGATTTGAAGATAATTCAAGACTGGCTAAAGCTCTAAAAGCTGCTGATCAAGTATCGGGGTTGATAATAGCTACTGCTCTTGTAATGCCTAATAAAAAGCTAGCTGAAGTAAAAGTTAAGTCTCTTGTTAAGAAGTTCAAACAAAAGGATTTCGCACGTAATGTTAAACGGGAGAAGATATTACTATGTAATGAATTAGGGTTAGGTCTAGAAGAATTCCTTGAGATATCGTTAAAGGCATTAAAGGATATAAGTAGTAGCTTAGGTCTCTAAGTATTCGTTATTTTCTTTTCTTAATTTTACCTGCTACTTTCTGTTTTTCAGGTCTTCTAGCAATTAGTATTGCAGTAATTGCTACCAACAATGTTACAACACATAACCCTAAACTTATTACCGCAATATCACGTACAAAGTGTATTTCGTTTTCTACATCTTCAATCCTTTTATCTAGTCCCCCAATAGTTGCCTCAAGTTTCGAAATATCCTTTGATAGTTCATCTACTTTCTTTTCTATGCTTGTAATATTATTTGATAATTGCTTAATTATCAAAGTAGTATTTACTGTTTCATTAGTTTCATTAAGTACATCACTTGAGGAAGCTATTACCTTAGGTATTACACTATCAGAAGAATACATTATTTCATGAGAATCGCTAGTTGTTGGCATATGGAATGCTTTAGTTAAGGACAGCTGAAGAGAAAGTAAAGTTATCACGGCAATTAATATTAATGATTTAACTAATACCTTCCTCAATGTAAACACCTATGAAAGCATTGAATATGTTATGTTCGCGTCTATTCTATACTAAAATTATTCCCCTATATCAGATTATTGGTGTATTGTTTAAAATAATATAATATTGTATTCTTAATTATATTCTTATTTTAGGTCTAAATAGTGTTGCTGTTAAGATAATTATAATAGTTAGTGATAAAAATGAAAGAAGTAACATATATGGATTGAAATTATATGAATTTTCTATTCTTGTAGTATTTATGTCCTTAAATGGATAATATACCTTTAGAAGACTTCCTAGGTAAGAAGTATGAGAGGTATTCACATATAGCTTTGACACTGTATTTAGATGTTTATTAGCGATCCTGGTGTAAAACGGGCTTCCTCTTATAATGTTATCTAGTTCATTTTCATCTAAAATCGCATAGTATGTTTCCGTAGTTTTGTTCATGGTTAATGTCTGTATTCTTTCAGTTGTTATATCATGTGCTTTTGTAGTGGTTCTCAACGTAAGTAATAAACGTATGTTCTCTATTATGTTCTCTACTATAGCTAGCTCTCTACACGATAAGTTCGTGTTCAATAGATAATTAGCAATGTGTTTAATCAACTTTAGAACGAATGTGTTATTTTCCATTATTGCTTGATGTTCTATCTCCCTCAATGAGTATTCAATAATATGCTTATTTGTATGGCATTTACTTTGATTTGTGCTGAAAGCGCCCTCCTCAGGATATAATTGAATTTGTTGTATGGGGTTTAAGAGTAATACAAGGATTAATAAGCTTAAGATTAACTTCATTATACCCCTATGAGTTAGTTCACTATTTAAAATGTTCAAGTATTTCCTTGCTTATTCTCCTAAGTATACTTAATAATTCTAATGTGTTTATGTTTTCACAAGCTTTCTCACTCCTATCATATATGCTTCTACATGCTCCACGGCTAAGGGATACACTTTGATTAGCACTCTTTAGAATTATATCTATTATTTTATCTATACCACCCTTATTGTTCAATATTACTATCATTTCGTAAACAGTAATTGGAATAGACGTATAGTTAGAAATATTAAAATGTTTTGGAGATTTACCAAGCAGTGTTGAAAAGATGTAATATTTAAGACCTACTGATAGGTTTCGATACAAATGTATTTTATAATATGCATACGGTATACCGTATCCAATAATGAACGTACTTATTGATTTGGGTATTCTATATGATAAATAGTAGAGTACTGGTGGTTTAGGTTTAATAATTCCGGCGTATCTTAATACGTTAAGTAATAGATTATCTATACCTAATAGAATATCACACTTATCTATTGAGTTATTCGAAAACATCGTAGATATATTAGGAAATATTATTAAGGTGATATGATCATAATACTTAGTTATGTTATTTAGCAGTAGATTAATAATGGCATTATTTATGCAGCTATGCTGACATACACATATGGTTACATTACGACTAGTTTCAGCATCTTGTTTAGATGCAATATAACTAGGCATACTAATATTAGACAGTATAACATACGATACTAGCAATAATATTAGTGGTACGAACATAGGTATTAACATAGACTTCTCTATGCCTATGGCAATCCCCAAGTAGTTAATAATAGTATTTAAAGTGTTGCTTTACTGAACATTTTTATTAAGTCCACTATAAGTGGGGTAGTAGATGTATAGAGGTATATTGGTAAGTATTATATGTTCTAATGTTGATAGTGAGGGTGATCCTTTCTATAGCTTATGTGCAGTCCTTCATAGGTTAAGGGCAAGAGGATTAAGTTATGAGGCTAGCGTTATAGAGGAGTTCATAGAGGAGTTAATGGATTACGTACTCAAAGTGTTGAATATATATTATCTTATGGATGACTCAAGATATTTTCTGATGTAAATACTATGTCATGTTTAGTGTAACTATTAATACACAGAGTTGGAAATATTTTTCTGTTTAAACCTGAATTTCTAGTTTGGGTCAAAAATTGACGTCTAAAAACTTAGATGTATTCTTCAATCCTAGGAATATAGCCGTAATAGGTGCATCACGAAATCCTGCTAAACCTGGTTACCAAATAGTGTATAACCTTAAACGTAGTTATAAAGGCAAGATATACCCCGTAAACCCTAATGCTGAAAAGATACTAGATCTTAGAGCTTATCCAAGTATACTTGATATACCAGAGCCAGTAGATTTAGCTGTAATAGTCATACCCGCCCCTAAGGTTCCTGAAGCAGCAGAACAATGTGGTATAAAGGGCGTTAAGGGATTAATAGTAATTAGTGGTGGTTTCAAAGAAATAGGCCCTGAAGGAGCTAAACTTGAAGAAGAACTTGTAAAAATAGTAAAGAAATACAATATGAGACTTTTAGGACCAAATGTTGTCGGAGTATATGTGCCTAAAACGGGTGTTAATACGACATTTATTAATCCTGAAAGACAAGGGTTCCCCCCACATGGACCAATAGCATTCTTATCGCAAAGCGGTGCTTTCGGCATAGCAATACTTGATTGGGCTGCAATGAGGAATATGGGTATAAGTAAGTTTGTAAGCTTAGGAAATAAAGCTGATATAGATGAAGCAGATCTATTAGAATATCTAATAGAGGACGAAGACACTAGAGTTATAACAATGTATATAGAGGGCATTGAAAATGGAAGAAAATTCATAAACGCGTTAAAGAAGACTACCATAATTAAACCAGTAATAGCGTTGAAATCCGGTAGAACTGAAGCAGGATCTAGAGCTATAGCAAGTCATACTGGTAGCTTAGCAGGAGCAGATCAAATATATAATGCTGTATTCAAACAAACAGGAGTCATTAGAGCATATGGTATGGAAGAATTATTCGACACGGCTATGGCCTTAGCTTTACAACCACCCGCCAAAGGAAACCGTGTAGCAATATTAACAGTCGGCGGTGGGAGTGGCGTCATGGCAACTGATGCATGTATAGATTTAGGACTCCAAGTACCTAAGCTCTCAGATAAAACAGAGGAAAAATTAAAGAAAGTACTCCTACCAATAGCTAGCCCCCATAATCCAGTGGACGTTACTGGTTCAGCAAGAGATGAACACCTAGTGGAATCAGTTGAAATATTGATGAAGAGCGGAGAAGTAGATATAATAATATGGATACCATACTTCATGGTACCCGGTATTACAGAGCAATTGGTCTATTCCTTCATAGATAGAGTAAGGAAAGTGAATAGGGAATTAGAGACACCTATACCAGTAGTAGGTGCAGCTACTGGTGGAACATATACCTGGAAACAAGCTAGCCTTGCAGAAGAAAAAGGCATACCCATGTACTTATCAGTCGAAAGAGCTGCAAAAGCGGCTTGGGCATTGTACAAATATGGCGAATGGCTAAGGAAGAATAACAAGTACGAAGACTACGTAGAAAGGTTTAGAAAAATCATAGGATATTAGAAAGAAAACGAGATACTTATTTATCTTAACTTCTCTTTAGCTTTCACGAATTCTTCAAAAATACTAACACCACTGCTAGTGCCTAATCTATCTGCACCTGCAAGGATTAATGCGACAGCATCATATAGCCGTCTAATACCACCTGAAGCCTTAACCTTTATTTTACCCTTACTAACGTTCTTAAGTAATAGTACATCATGTATAGTAGCCTTACCTCCTAGAAAACCTGTACATGTCTTAACGAAGTCTGCACCACCTTCGATAACAAGTTCTGTAGCCTTAGCCTTCTCATCGTCATTAAGCAGTCCTGTTTCAATTATAACCTTGACTATAACATTTTCTTTATGAGCAAGATCAACTATCTTGGATATCTCGTCTACCACCTCCTCGTAATGTTTATCCTTGAAAGCTTGAATGTTCATAACCATGTCTATTTCAGCTACACCATTCCTTATAAGCTCCTTAGCCTCTTCGATCTTAGTTAACGTACTAGCATAACCTAAAGGGAACCCTATTACACTACAAATCCTTATATCCTTGAACTCCTTTAGTGCTCTCAATGCATGGTAAGGCGATAAAACCAAACAAGCGAAACCATATTTCCTAGTATACTCAACACCTTTCATAATATCATGAAACGTTACATCAGGCTTGAGTATAGTATGATCTATGTACTTAGCAAAATCACTAGGATCATTCATAGTGATAAAATCTTTAAAGACTTGAATACTCATAACTCTACTACCTCAACACTAAGTTTTTCTAAGTCGATTATTGCTATGGTTGACTTCCTAGATAAGTAACCATGAAGTTCTCCAGGATTAACTACAAGAGTTTTACCTATTTTTCTAACATCAACTTCATGTGTATGACCGTATAATACTATATCATATCTACCAGAGTATGCTAGCGAATCCACAATATACTTAGTGTCCTCCTTAGAACCCCACCCATGAATAGCAATCACTTTATAGCCGCTGACTTCTATAGTAAAAGGTGGTTCATGTATATTCAAACCATTCTCTTTAGCTACATGGGCAAGAAGAAGCTTGTCACCATCATTATTACCATATAGTACGTGTACCTCAGCTTCAAGTCCTCCAAGAACTCTTAGGGTAAAAGGCGATACTATATCACCAAGATGAAATACTATATCAACTCCCCTATCATTAAGTAGTACAACTGCTTGATCCAGTCTACTAACATTGTCATGACTATCGCTAACAACACCTATAAGCATAAAA
>CAYUVB010000061.1:0-8121 GCA_964448055.1 uncultured Desulfurococcales archaeon
GCTGTAACTAACTCTGGCGGTGTAATATCGAAGGCAGGGTTCAGTACTGGTACATTCTTAACGGTTACATATAGTCTACCCAATACCGTTCGTACTTCATCGGGGTGCCGTTCTTCTATTACTACCTTATCTATCAACGTGTGTGGATCTATAGTCGACGTTGGTGCTGCAACATAGAATGGTATATTATGCTTATGTGCTAAGACAGCTATAGTGTATGTTCCTATCTTATTTATTACATGTCCATCAAGTAGAATCCTATCTGCGCCTACTATTACTTTATTCACAAGATTCTTAGCCATAACATAGCCTACCATGTTATCAGTTATTAGCGTTACAGGTATACCATCCTTCACTAACTCCCATACAGTAAGACGAGCACCTTGAAGTAATGGTCTTGTTTCTGTAGCTATCACCTTTATTCTCTTACCTTCCTCCCAGGCAGCTCTAATTACTCCTAGTGCTGTTCCGTAACCTGCTGTTGCTAATGATCCTGTATTACAATGCGTTAATATAACATCTCTATCCTCTATTAGTTTTGAACCATGCTTGCCTATTAATTTGTTCTGGGTAATGTCTTCTTCCATTATTTTTAAGGCTTCATTAACAATACCATCTTTTATTTCATTTACGTCATCTGTACTATTTAGTAAAGCTAATAAGCGGTTATACATTCTATCGAGGGCCCAAAATAGGTTATATGCTGTAGGCCTGGTTCTTCTTAATCTTTCTAAGGCTTTCTTTGCTATATTAAGAAGTTCAAACTTGTTATTAGATACATTAGACGAGTATATTACAGCTGCGAAACTGAGTGCTGCAAAAACACCTATAGCAGGTGCACCACGTACTTCCATTTTCTCTATTGCTTGCGCTAGACGCTCAAGTTCATTAGACTCGTGATATACTTCCTCATAGGGTAATCGTGATACGTCAAGCCATCTAACTTTTCCATCTCTCCACTCAAAAGGTTTTATCATAGACGGACCACCTTAGCATAAGGATATAAATTTACAAGGTTTACGTGTACCTTAGTGTAGTGGTGTTTAAATGTATAAAGTTTTCGTTAAACCCCATAGACATGGATTAAAACCATTAAGCGGTGATATAGACAAGGTATTCAAAGAAGTGCATGGTGTAAATATAGGTGATGAGCGAATAATATCTTTTGTAGAGGCTTTATGGTTATGCTATAAGGGTATTGTTGAGTTCTACTTCGAGAATAACCGTAAGGCAGACTTCAATGATATAATATCCTTGGCAGAGGACAAACACTTATGGATAATGTTTACAGTCTACATTGATTTAAGAAATAGAGGTAGAAAACCCTATGTTAACATACTGAATAATACATTAAGCATAATGAAAGGTAAGGAGGTCATAGAAATAATAGTACTAGAAGAGAGTTCTATGCTAAGCCTAAGTGAACTACTACTAATGATAGAAGGTATACTTAGTAAAGGTAAAAATGTAGTTTTAGGATTAGTTGATAAACATGGAGACGTTACGTACTATCAAGTAGCTAGGACTAGCATTGTAAAGTAGCCAAGCATTATCCACAAGATCGTTGTAGTTGAACAAGATATTAGGCTATGGACACTACTCTAAGTATGATATATGATATCAACAATAGTGTTATTGATATATGAGTTCTCCAAAAACTTGTTATGGTGTAATCAGTTGCCTTACTGACGATAGTATTTAATCCTAAAGCAATTATTGTTGAAGATAATAAAAGTAGTTCTAGGAGATCCACCTCATTCATTGATGTATGTATAAAATTAATTGAATTAGAATAAGTTTGTGCTTGCAGTATATTACTTATGTTATTAGTCATGACTGCAACGTTTGAAGTAAACATACTTAATAGAATAAACATTATTGATGGTAATATTATTGATAATAATGTCAAGGGCATCATTTGCCTTCTAATATTTTTTTCTAGTAATATTATGTTATTAAATACATCCTTTACTTTAACAATTTTCTCATACTCTATGAAGCCTACACGTAATAAACCATATATTAGTGATGAGAATATGGCTATTTTCGCATTATCTATTCCATTTAACGTTAAGTTACAGTTATCAGATATGCTGAGATGCTGTAGTCTAAGAAGTAGTTTCTTTATGTACTCATTTCTTACATACTCTCTTATAATTTTGTTTAGTGCTTCCGCGGGCGTTAATCCATACCTCACGTACGTGCATAAATGATCCAAAGTCATTATAGCTTCTTTTGTTAAATCATTCAAGTAATGAATGAAATATTTTGCATTCCTTATAGCTATTGGGCTAATAGTTATAACTGTAATTAGGTATACTAGATCCAGTATGCTTAATCGTAGGTATTGAGAATTACCTAAAAATAATACTATGTGAATTAGGGACACTAAAATCATCAAGGACACTAAAATCTCACGTTTAGTAGGTCTATATGGCTTACTTGTTGATGGACTATAAGAATCTATTATGACAATTGATGCAGAAGTTAATATGAATACTATGAGTATTAGTTGTATTAACACTGATGCAGTATCCAACGAGGAAATCCATACACCTAGTAGTGTTCCTAATAGCAACATTATCGTTACTGCAAATATTAATACAAGGAATATCTCAACAAGTGTATTAATGCTATTACTATAGCTACGCCATTTTCCTCTTAGCTCATAGAGTATTTCGCTAGTAACCCTATCAATAAATTCATCAGGCAAAACATCTATAGAACTAGCGACTCTGTATCCTTCGAAAATTTCTCTCAAGGTTTTCGATTTAAAGCGCCTAACTATATATCTAAATGAGCTATCAATGGTAATACTTGCATATGACAACTTGGTAAACATTCTTCTTATTACTCTTAAGCCTTTAAACAATTCTAGAGTATTATCAATTAATAGTTTGTATAATGGTACGCCAACGCTGTTGTATAACAATATTATTATCGCTAAGTAGGGTGATTCCCTCTCAATAACCGTGTTTATATATGTCATTTTAATTCTTTTTAATAGCTTCTTGATCAAGGACCAACGTTACCTCTAGCATAGATATTATTATAGAATTTTGTTACCATGTTAACTATATCCGCTGGATCTCGTATATTCCTTTCTATTAATTCGTGTATAAATTCTCTTCTAAGGAGTATATCCTCCATGATATCGTTCATTCTTTTATTGGTTATCTCTGCGAGCTCTTTAAGCCTTAAGCTCTTAGAGCATACTTCAGCTATATTTGTAGGTATGTGTACATCGTTTTCTCTTCTCCAATGAAATACTTCGATTATGCTATTATTTGTTAATTCAAATATACCAAAAACTCTTCTTATGTAACCCCTTCCAGGTAAATATGTTTTCCCTAATAACATTACCACGTTGAATGCTGTTGCAAGGCTCTCTCTTTTAAGTGAGATAGGAGGTGAAGTGAGTCTTGTTATGGCAGCCTCTACGCTATTGGCATGAAATGTAGTTAAAGAGCCATAGCCCAGTGTGGATGCTTGTACAAGTAATCTCGCTTCTCTTCCTCTCGTTTCACCTATTACTAAGTAGTCACCCCTTCTACGTAGCGCTATCCTTGTTAACATTTCAATTTCGTTTAGCATATCTGTATTTCCATGCCTAGGTCTTCTAACTATTAATGGATCCCAATGAGTATGAGGTAGCTGTAGCTCAGGAGTATCCTCTATAGTTATTATCTTTGCATTATGGGGTATCAACATTAAAAGTGCTCTTAACAATGTTGTTTTACCTGATGCAACTCCACCTACAATGAGTATTGAGTATTGATGTTCTATTAGGTACATTAAATAAGCAGCTTGTTCTAATGATAACATATTATTCTTTATCAAGTCTACTATAGTAAGTATGTGAGAAGGTCTACGTCGAATTACAATGGTTGTACCCCTTAGTGTAAGCTCATTACCTAATGTCAAGCTAACTCGATGTCCATCATATGTTAATCCTTCTGCATATGGATTAGTGATACTAAGAGGTTGCCCTATCTTATAGCTAAGGATTAATGCTATCTTTGTAGCATAATCATTACTTAACACTATGTTTGTATCTATCCACCTATACTCTGAGAACAATTTATGATAGACAGCAATAGGAGTGTTGGAACCCTCATATGTTATATCCTCTACGTAATCATCGTTTAGAAGAGGATACAAAGGGCCATAGCCGCTTAGCAACTTTTGAAGATAATATATTAGTAAGTTGTATTGTTGTGTACTAATGTCTTTAATACCTTCATGCTTTTCTATTACATCTATCAAGTAGCTTAGTATATCATTTTGTTCGTATAAAGGATTGATATTGTATTCCTCTAAATACTTCTCTATTGAATATAAGACCGCCTCCTTTAAGTGCAATGGTAGTCTGGGCTCGTTAATTACGTAGATGGGTTTTCCATCACATTTTATTAATGAAACTTTCACTACATCAACGCTGTATTCGTGTAATTTTTCAATATTAAAACATCGTGGTGTTATGGTAGGAGTATCCATTAGTAGGTTTATATCCTGGAGTATTAGGAGTTCGGAGTTAAGATATTCTTTCTCATCTTGTGTTCTACGACGTGTAATTAATGAATGTATGGGTGTTATAAATTTAGAAAACTTCTTATTGAAATTATTTAGAAAAAACATTTTATACATTATATGTACCTCGATAGCCTTATTTGAGATTATTCAACTATTACTTGATAGATATCCGTATATTGTATTAACCCGCTTTTCAATTCATAAGCTACTGCTACATAATGTTTTGTTCCTGGCTCAAGTGTGGGTATAGATGTTCTGTTTATATCGACTATTAGCTGTGATGTAGAGGCTGGAGGGATTGTTGTATTAACTGTTATATTATACTTAGAGTCTATTGTTATGCTAAGTACTTTTGCTGTGTATGCACTGGGATTCCACAAGTCTATGTAGGCCATAGCAGTAGTATCGTCTACAGTAATTATTCGTACCCTCTTGACTATTAGTGTTTCACTAGATGTAGACAAGGAGGTCATTAGTGTGCTGTAATATTGATATAGCATTATGCCTCCGACAATAGCTATTACAACTAGTATTGTTGAAGCAACTAGTGGAGATAGACCTCTTTGGGTTTTCATACTTTTAGGTCACCCATTAATATTGTTAAATATTTTAATTGTTCCAACGTGGAAATACTTATATACCCGTAATTACTGGAAGTCCTTATTTCAACGGAGGTAGTGTAGAACATAGCTTAGTAGTCTAAGCCAATGTCAAGGATGGAGGAGATGGTGGACGCTCTATGACTCTTGAGGAGTTTAAAAGCTTAAGTCCAGCGGAATTCTTCTATAGGAATAGAGAGATTGCGGGATTTTCTAACCCAGCTAGAGCATTATATCAAACTGTTAGAGAACTAGTTGAAAATGCATTGGATGCAACCGAAGTACATGGTATATTACCTCTAGTGAGAATATATGTAGAGCGTGATAGTGTTCCAACACATTATACAGTGTCTGTTGAGGATAATGGAATAGGTATTCCTCCGCAGTATGTACCACAAGCTTTTGGACAGGTACTATTTAGTTCCAAGTATAGGCTAAGACAAACGAGGGGAATGTTCGGTCTAGGAGCTAAAATGGCGATACTTTATGGTCAACTAACGACTGGTAAGCCTGTAGAGGTAGTTACATCACCTATAGGTTCTAAAAGAGTGTATTCGTTCAAGTTAATGATCGATATAAAAACCAATAGACCAGTAATCCTAGAGAAAAGTTCATGGCCTAAGAAGAAGGATTGGCATGGAACAATAGTCTCAGTTAGTATAGAAGGAGACTGGAGTAGAGCGAAATCAAGAATATTAGAATATGTTAAGCGTGTAGCTTTGATTACACCATATGCTGAAATAGTCTTTCAAGGCCCAGATAATACTTACTTATACTACCCTAGGGCTGCTTCGAAGCTACCAAAACCGCCTAAAGAGGTACTACCACATCCATATGGAATTGATTTAGAAGCGTTAAAGATGATGATAGCATCCACAAATGAGAAAACATTGTTAGAATTCTTGTACAAGTCTTTTCAAGGGGTAGGAAAAGTTATTGCGCAAAGATTTTTACAAGAGGTGGGTTTGGATCCTAATAGAGACCCTAAATCATTAACAATAGATGAACTTAAGACTTTAGTAACTAAACTTAAAACATTTAATGGTTTTAAGCCTCCACGTGCTGATCCTTTATCACCTATAGGGGCAGAGTTGATAGCTATAGGTTTAAAGCAAATACTTAAACCGGAATTCGTAGTAGCAATTACACGCAGGCCCTCAGTTTATGAGGGTCATCCCTTTATAGTTGAAGTAGGTTTAGCTTATGGGGGACAAATACCGTCTTCACAAGAACCATTACTCTACCGTTACGCTAATAAAATCCCCTTGCTATACGATGAGAAATCAGATCTTTTATGGAAAATAGTAAGTGAATTCGACTGGCATCAATACAGTGTTGCTTTTCCTGCACCTTTAGCAATTTTAATACATGTATGTAGTACTAAAATACCATATAAAGGAGTAGGAAAAGAGAGTATAGCTGATGTATCTGAAATAGAACGCGAAGTAAAAAATGCTTTAAGAGAAGCTGGTAGAAAGCTCAGACTTTATATTCAAAGGAAGAGGAAAATAGAGGAAACATATAAGAAACTAACGTTATTCATTAGATATATACCTGAAATAGCATTAAGTTTAGAAAGCCTCTCAGTAAACCCGCAATCAAGATCTAAGGGAATTAATAGAGATAAACTGATAGAGAAATTAATAAATATATTGAACAAGAAAATGGGTAATGTAAATGCTTCTAAGGAATTGATTAATAAAGTAGTTGTATCAATAGAATAAATGCGTTAGGGTGTGATCATGGTATTATCGTCGGTTGATATAAAAGCACGTAAAAGAGCTCTGGAGATTTTCTGGAATAGGTTTAGTAAGCTTATAGAAAAAGTCGTTCAAGAGGAAGAGCCAATATTAGAGATACCCAAGAGAACTCTATCAAATACTATATATGATGAAAAGAAGAAATTGTTATTGCTTGGACCACAGAAATTAACTCGTAAACTATTCGATGCCCATGAAGCACGCAAATTTATGCAGACTATGCTAATGGCGAAGATAATATATGAGGCATTATTAAACGATGAATATCCAACCATAAGAGACTTGTACTATAGAGGTAAACATACAATCGTATATAGAGATCATAAGGGTAAGATTAAGGAAGAGAATACATGGGATGAACAGAAAGAATCCGATGCAGTAATAAGAGATCTTGAAGTATTCCTAGGAGTATTAAGAGAAGAAATGCTCATATTAAGTAAAGAGAAAGGCAAGGTAGTAGGTAACATGAGAATACGTAGTGGAGACGATGTAATAGACTTAAGTAAGATGGGTCATGGAGCATATGCTATAGAGCCCACTCCAGATTTAATAGAATTCATAGATGTTGATGCAGAATATGTACTAGTAATAGAGAAGGATGCAGTGTTCCAGCAACTACATAGAATAGGTTTTTGGAAAAAGCATAAAGCTATACTCATAACTAGTGCAGGACAGCCGGATAGAGCTACAAGAAGGTTTGTGAGAAGACTTAACGAGGAGCTAGGACTTCCAGTATACATATTAACGGATGCTGACCCATATGGATGGTACATATACAGTGTATTCAAGATAGGTTCTATAACCTTATCATATGAAAGTGAACGATTAGCTACACCATCTGCTAGATTCATAGGTGTAAGTATGACCGACATATATGGTGATTCTTCAAGAGGCAAAAAACCTTACCTAACTGATAGGGAAAGAAAACATTACATAATTAAAGCTAAACAAGCTGATATAAAGCGTGCTAAGGAGTTAATGAATTACAAGTGGTTCCAAACCAAGGAATGGATCAAGGAGATAAATATATTCTTATCTAAAAAATCTAAGCTTGAAATAGAAGCATTAGCTAGTAAGGGTCTAAGATTTTTATCTGATAAATATATCCCAGAGAAAATATCGACAGGCGATTGGATCGAATAATGAAGATCAGCTGAGACAGGTATTTAGAGAGTTGATGAACAGACATAGACATAGGGTTCACCATAAATTAATTATTTGGGGGAGGG
>CAYUVB010000062.1:0-7406 GCA_964448055.1 uncultured Desulfurococcales archaeon
GCCCTCATTTTGTTTTACATATACATTAAATTTTATTATTCTATATAAAAAATTTTCGATTTTGTATTTTGTTGAGTACTGAATAAATACGCGTCAAACCCCGAATAAGCATCGTAGCCTTTAACAACACGATAATAAACCTTATCTGGGCATTGGTCAGTTCGATTATATAACCACGGCTTGTAATCTTCGGCGACCTGATAAGCGGTTTTAGAAGTCCCGGGAACAGAATCACCACCAGTACCAACCCAAAGATAGGGCTCTGCAAAGCGTGAATATAAATCGTAGTTAGATTCGGAAGACACTTTCCAGTAGAAGCTCAAGTTGCCGGGACCGGTGACGTTGGTTTCAATATAAGTTGATTTAAGATTGCCTATATGGGCGCTTTGTGCAGAATCATTGTCGTATATGTATGTTTCAGTTTGTCCAAACCATTTTGTATCACCACCAGTAGCCCAGTTAAGTTCTGTATTGTCAAGAGCCTCTGCAAGCGTAACGCCTACAATTATATCTTTAGACATATTTTTGGTTGCACCCTCATTATCCCTAACGGTTAGCGTTACGGTATACGTACCTACGGCTGCATATTGATGCGTAGTATTCGCAGGAGGCGTTGTAATTGTTTCGTTAGTGCCATCACCAAAGTCCCAGTGCCATTCTGCTATCGAACCATCGGGGTCTGTTGATAAATCAGTAAAATTGATTATGTCGGAAGCAAGCGGAAATTCGGGTGTGTAGGTGAAACTCGCACTTGGTTCAAGATTGGTTATGTTATATACGGTTACGACAACATTATCGAAATGAGATTCACCACCAAGATTCCATACATAGAAACCAGTTCTGCCATGCGAGAAGCTGTTATCGGTTGTTTCGATTACTTTCGTTCCATTGACATAGCATTTTATCTTCGAGCCGATAAATTCCATTTTCCTATGGTACCACACGTTAGGCTCGAATGAGAAACTGCCGGTTGCTATGGTGCGGGCACCACTGGAATCGAATTTGAGCAAGGCTACTCTGTCTGTAAACGAAGGATGATAGTAGAACTCGAAAGCATAAAACCCCCGCTTGTTTTCCTTCCTACGAGATCAACCCTCTGCTTTGACAATGAAGTATGCATAATGTCTGCTTCTACCGCATAATCTGACCAGCACTCCTGACCAGCCCATGCTCCCGGAGCAGCACCAAATGGTGCATTTACTACAAATTCACCGCCTATCACACTCCAGTAGTTCTCATTGTAATCCCACCCATCGGCATCGCCGTCGTTGAAATCGTCAGCAAGAGAAAATACTAACTTCCTGCTCGTGCTATTAGTGGCATTGTCATTGTCCGTGACGGTCAAAGTCACCCAATATGTGCCGCTCTCGGCATATTGGTGCGTTGGGTTCTGCAGCGTGGAATGATTGCCATCGCCGAAGTCCCAGAACCATTTTTCTATCCAGCCATCGGAATCTGGGGATGTATCAGTGAACTGGACTGTGTCAGCAGTGGTTGGAAAAGTTGGCGAGTATGTGAATGATGCGTTTGGTGGCTCATTTACCGCCACCTCAGCAACCCATTCCACGGAATTTAACACCAATTTCTCCATTGTCTCCATATCAGTGATACTATCAACAGAAAAACCATAATAAACCATTCTCGATTCTGAATCATCATAAACGATTATTGCTGACCCAGCATCGGTCCAGTTCGCAACACCCAACCCATCCGTAGGCGTCAATGAATCCGGATATGGACACAATGACTTGTTCAAGCCAAAGTTTGATAGGGATATATTCGCCAGTATTTCATGCTCTCCCAGTATTATCTCCGTCTCGTTATCCAGTATTATATCCCTATCCAATTCAGAATGCAAATAGTTCTGTATGAAAGAATCGTTAACGTGGTCAAAAGCTATGTCAGAACCCTCGAATATAATACTTCCATTGTATTGTTCCAGTAAGGCAACATCGCTTTCATTTATCACCGTGTTCCAATAATCACCCGCAGACCAGATGACCACGTCAAATTGATTCAAATAGTCTATGCTCGGCACACCTTTCTCGGATTCGTTCCAGACAACCGTGCAGTAACCATTGTTTTTTAACACGGTTTCAATATCGTCTGCGCTGCTCGGTTCATCAGTGGAATAATCCTCTGTGTCGCTGTCGTCAACGATCAAAACTCGTGATTTGCTGCATACATAGAGTATTGAACTGACATCGTTGTTCGAGTAATTCGATTCGACGACATCGTGATAGGGATTGACTTTTATAAGCACGTCAAACATGCCGTTCTCTTTCTGCCAGTCCACAGAAACGTTCTCTGTTTGGCCATACCCCACATCAACGTTCTTTGTGCTGAACAGTTCGTTGTCAATCCAGAACTCGACAGGGGCATTTTCCACATCGCTACCTCCCATATTTTCCACCTGAACTGTTATATTCACAATTGTATCTTCGATATCAAAAGATAAAGCTGTGGGAGTTAAATCAGCCTCAACCGTGGCTACTCCCACTCTCTCCGTCTTTATGTTGTTCAGGTAGTTCTGCTCTATAACCCCGTAATTACTGTTCAGTTCCACTTTCAGTTCGTGCACGCCGGGTTCCAGCGTCAAAACAGGAGTCAAAGTGACTTTATCCCCCGAAGGCACATCCACATTCATTGTCTCCCTCAGGGCATCATCCACAAAAACATCAACCCTCGCATTGGTTGCACCTACGGAACCTATATTCTTCACTTCCACACTTATAGAATTATTTCCTTCGATGAGATAATCACAGGATATATTACCTACGACAAGGTCAGCGTTGTTCTCATCTGTTAATATCCAATCCACGATATTTTCGATGAAGGTATTTTGAGCGGAACCCAATGCGGAGATCATAAAGGGAATGAATAGGGTCTTCGTGCCATTTCCATTAAATGCAATGAGTGCAGAATCATTGATTGAACCATTGATGTTCCATTTAGCCAGTTCGACACCCTCGTTGGCCGGATTCAAAGAATCTGGGTAAGGCGATAAGGACGCATTGAACGAAATATTGGATGGCAAACCTTTGAATATAGGGTGGTTGCGAGTTACGGTTATCGAGATTGAACCATTGCTTTGATTGCTGGAAAGGAAGAGGTCGTCCTCAAATACGCTATGTGTCACGTTGTTCATGAACTCGTCATAACCGTGATTGAAAGCTATATCCGGTCCTTCCAGAACGAGTTTACCACCGTTCTGCGTGTAGTTTATCAAAACCATTGAGCTATTATCGTCAACGTTATCAGCCCAATAATTCCCGGTGCTCCAGATTACGGCATCGAATCTCTCTAAATAGGCTATTGCAGGGACATCACTTCTGGATTTGTCCCACACGCTCACGCAATAGCTGTCATTCAATGTACCCCCTGAAACGTTCGGGATCGCTTCCTTCCTGCTCTGAAACCACCATGATATGTGGATTTGAACATCCAGCGACAGAAAAACTATGCGTAGCAGATGAAGTGCAGAAACCGACAGAATCGCAGACTGTTATGCTGAAGGTATAATCGCCAATATCGGTGGTATTGACATATGTGCCTGCCAGAATGGACAAATCGTTTGTTTTCAACAGCGTTTTTAACGGTATCACCTCAACATTCCCAAGCGGGTTTTCTATCGTGATGTTCCCTGTGAGGTCACTGAGGTCTTCTACTTCGACCTCAATCAATGCAGGATCGTTCTCAATTAAACTTTCATCAAAGTTTATAGCGGAGAAGATGGGAGCAGAGTTATCAAAGATGGTGAAGTTCTTCTCCTCCACACAGGCTTCTCCTTCAAAGCTTGCAACCGCTTTTAACGTCTTCGTTCCTAAAGGAGCTTTTGCAGTCCAGTTCAAATCGAATGTGGACGTTGAACCCGCACTTACAATCCTGGAGTCGCTTTCCACAGAACCAACCAAAGTATAGTTATCCAGTATCTGCACTTCAATAAGCACTTCAAAATCAGAATCGCCGATATTCTCAAAAACAACGCTAATCGGCAACGTCTCATTGAAAGGAACATCAGAAGGAATTATTATATCGTTAATAACGCCATTAGCTGGATTGGCAATGACATAAATGTTCTCGTTGAATTCTGTTATGTTCTCTTGCATGTCGAGGATGAAGACGTCCAGGTCGTATTTCCCCAGTTCGGTCGTTTGTGTGAAGATGGCGTTCCAGAGGTGAACGGTAGTATTGGTGAAGTTCAGCGAGTAGGTAATGTTATTTGGGTTAGTGATTGTTGCGTTTATCTTTACAACGTTTCCAAGTGTCGCATTGACAGTAATTTCAACAGGTTCGCCCTTATATACAACTTCAGGGAACGAGAGCCGATATTTCAGCAGTTTGTTCACGTTCGGCGGGATGAATTTACTCGCGTCAACCAAGCCACAGCCATACTTCGCGTCCTTCCCCGGGTCTCCTAAATCAACAGTGGTGTGCTCGATTATATATTTCACATCTTCTGGTGTCAAATCAGGTTTTGATTGCAGTAGCAGAGCTGCGGCACCTGCGACGTGCGGAGCTGCCATGCTCGTTCCACTCCATGATGCATAACCACCCCCCGGTATCGAAGAGTTTATATTCATACCGGGAGCGACAACATCGGGTTTTATTATCGTGTCGTTCACATAACCACCGCTGGAGAAACAAACCCAGTAGTTATATTTATCAACGGCACCGACAGATATGGCATCAGGTGAATTCCCGGAGTTTCCACACCTATATATCCATGACACGAACCGCTTGGACAACCGGGTCCGCAATTGCCAACAGCAACTACTACAACCACTCCCGCTTCAACTGCGTCCTTTATCGCGGTGAGTATTGGGGAGTCGAGGTCTGAATAAGGAGCACCAAAACTCATGCTGATAATATCCGCACCGTCATCCGTACCGGGATTGCCATCCGGATCAACAGCCCAATTTATCGCGTCTATTATGCCGGTGTCGTTCCCGTAGCCGGTATCATTCAATACTTTACCATTGATCAGCAGTGCGCCAGGCGCCACACCCGCCGCGATACCAGCGCAATGAGTGCCGTGTCCATGAACGTCATAAGTATGGTCTTCGCCGGTGAAAACCTCTTCCAGAACGACTTTCCCCTGGAGCATCGGGTGTGTCGAGTCAATACCAGTATCCAGGATGGCTATTTTTATGCCAGAGCCGTTGTAGCCGTTACTCCACATCGCCGGTGCGTTTATTTGTGGCACGCTATCATGTAAAAGAGCACGATATACCCTGTTTGGCGATATGCTCTTCACGGAATAGTCCCGTGCAATCTCTTCTATTTTGTTTGCGGGTATATTTGCAGTGACGACATCATCTTTTTTGTGTTTACCTGTGACTACGCCACTCTCCTTCTCGATTAAACCAGCAATTTTATCCAGGTCTTCTTCCTTTTTCAGTTGCACGAGGATGGTGATGTTCTCCTTCGGTCTTTCCCGTATTTGTATCTGAAGTTCCGGATGGATTTTATGTTTTGAATTTGAAACCCCCTCGTTCTTATCATCCTCGATAAAAGAGTAGGCGGAAGCACCAAAGAGAAGTGCTGTGATTGAAGCTACCGCCAACAAAAGGATAATAAATGCGTGTTCCCTTCTCCTTTTCTCTTCTTTCATCTTTTATGCACCTCCAGAACAAAGAACACTCCACCACGGCTTCTTTGTTAGTTCCGTTTCGCCGTTATTCGCATTCACTCGCATCTCAATATCCATAGATACAGGGAATAAACCGAGAACTCTACCTTCTCTCAGTGCCTTCACTTCGTAAACAGGTTCTTGTTCGATATTTTTCAATTCGATGCGCTTTATGTTCGCCGTTTTCGTTTTCGAGAGCATATCAGGCAGAACTTTTAGCTCCTTTTTCGTATCTCCAATTTTGACGTATATGCCTGTGGTGTTCAATTCGAGAGGAAGGCTGGTGTTCGCAACCACGCCATTGGAGTTCAATACTGCAACATCTTTCCCTCCGCTTACGAGTCCTCCGCTGGCGCTCAGGAGCAAAGCCATCATGCATACGATAGCTGCTATTTTTCTTTTCTCATTTTATCACCTCTTTTACATTTTTTGTTGTAATCTTCTCGAATCCGAGATCTTTCAACATATCCTCTGGTAACATCTCCAATATGGCTTTCCTCATCTCATTTTCGTATTCCTTCCATAACTCATCGTAATAATCCCTCATCCATTTTCTCTCATACTTCTTATATTCTCTCTCATACCTCTCACACTCTCTCTTTGGCTCTCCGGTGTAATCTTCACAGCTCAGGCTAATTCCCCCCTATGTTGTTTTTTAGTCATTCTCAAAAATTCAATAAATTTCTTTCTTGCTTCTTCATACTTCTCAATCAATTGTCGGTCGTATTTACCAGCTTCCAGTATTTTTTCTCGTACCCTCTCTTCTACATTTCTCCGTGTTTCTTCTATCCTTTTATAAAATTTTTCATCAATAAATCCAATATCTTTCAGCGAATCCGGTCTTAATACAAGTCCGTTTATAATCTCTTCCTCTGTTATTCCTGGTTTTAATTCTATTCCTCTCCTCCTCAGTTCTTTCCTTATGTAATATCGTGGGCGGACATAATCTGAAAAAGACCCTAAATTACCTTCTTCATATACCTTTCTTACAACGCCAATCCCTTCTTTCCCTCTTATAACAGCGTCAGAATTTTCTTCTATAATTTTCAATAGCTCGTTTCTCGGTAGAATTCTTCTTATCTCTTCCATTTCTTTGCGTATATTTTCATCATAGAAAAACTCACACGCTTCTTCTTCTATACCAATATCTGGATAATCATCGAGTTCAGGTTCTATACAAAAGAAGTAAGGGTCTCTGTAATATTCGAACCAGCATCTTATAGGAATATAGTAAGTTTCGGATTCCAGCCAAACTATGAGAGGATTTAAATCATTCACTACTCGTTCCAAAGTCTTGTATAACTTTCTCACCATGTCTTTAGGAGACCCGGGCACTTCTCGTAATCCTTCAGGTGTCTTCTCGAAATAGGTAAAATCCTCCTTAAAATAGCTGTAATTGCTGCTCCATCCCAAAGCAGGTTGAGGATACGTTTTGGGCGGTGCTTTCGTTTCTTTATGAAGATGAAGACATTCCCGATATGGCGCTACAAACCGACCATATAATTCGATGAATGCCCAGTCTTTCAATTCAGATAAAATAGAAAAGACCTCATTTAACGAATATTCCTCTTTAGAATATTTTTTTATCGGTATCTCATCATCTTCTGGACCATAAACATAAATATCCCTTATTACAGGTTCTTCAAAGCATTTCAAAAACTTTTCAAAAAAGGATATTATGTCTTCCTTTTCTTCTATCCTTATTTCAAGATCTACGTAGTCAGTCATTTTCTTCTCACCCCTAATATATTTGCAGCTTTTAAAAATTCTGATT
>CAYUVB010000063.1:0-5105 GCA_964448055.1 uncultured Desulfurococcales archaeon
AGAAAAAGAAACCATATCTACTGGAACTACTTGGACTTAGCATAGACCCTGTAATAGAAGGACGTAGAATAAAAGTGTTGGTAAGCAAATTAGGACTTGATGGACATGATCGTGGAGCAAAGGTTGTTGCACGCGCTCTCAAGGATGCAGGATTCGATGTAGTATATCTAGGGGTACACCAAACACCAGAAAATGTTGTAAATACAGCCATAGAAGAAGATGTAGATATAATTGGGGTAAGTATCCTATCGGGATCCCATATAGAGCTTGCACAAGATTTAATGAAGCTACTTAAGGAAAAGAAAGTAGACTACATACCAGTTTTCATGGGTGGTATAATACCACCACAAGACGTACCTATACTCAAGAAAATAGGTATAAAGGAGGTTTTTGGTCCAGGCACACCTCTTAAAACTATAATAGAAAAAGTATATGAAATGGCGGTTAAGAAAAGACAATTAGAAAAACAACTAGGTAAAAGGTGAAATGTAATGCCCAAGATTCTCAAAATAGACCATCTTGGTATAGCTGTAAAGAACTTAGATGAAGCAATAAAATTCTATCGTGATATACTAGGTTTAGAATTAGTAAAAATAGAGGAGGTTCCAGAAGAGAAAGTTAAGATAGCGATGTTCAAAGTAGGTGAAAGCTTCATAGAACTACTGGAAGGTACATCACCCGATAGCGCTATATCTAAATACATAGAGAAGAAGGGTGAAGGAATACATCACATAGCTTTCCGAGTGGAGAATATAGATGAGGCAATAATTGAGCTTAAAGACAAAGTCAGATTAGTCTATGAACAGCCTAGAATAGTAGCTAGTGGTGAAAGAAGAATAACATTTATTCATCCAAAATCAGCTTACGGAGTACTCCTAGAATTAGTTGAAAGAAAAGAGGAGCATTAACCTTGGTATTCGATCTATCTAAGATGGAGAAAATAAGAGAAAGAATGACTGAATGGACCAAGGAAGTTGTTGAACCAATACTCAAGAAATTACCTGAGCGTAAGAGAGAATTCCTAACAGAAGAAGGTATACTCGTGAAGAGAGTATATACACCAGTAGATCTTGCCGAAAGAAATTGGGATTACTTAGAAAAACTAGGTTTCCCAGGCCAATATCCCTTCACACGTGGAGTATATCCGACAATGTATCGTGGAAGAATATGGACTATAAGACAGTATGCAGGATACGGTTCAGCTGAAGATACAAACAAGCGATACAAGTATCTCTTAAGTATTGGCCAAACAGGACTAAGCATGGCATTCGATTTACCAACACAGTTAGGCTTAGATCCTGATCACCCATTAGCATGGTATGAGGTAGGTAAAGTAGGAGTATCAATGCCTAGCATAGTGGAAATGGATATAGTATTTAAGGATATACCTATGGATAAAATAACAACCTCTATGACTATTAATGCAACCGCAATAGAAGTATTATCGATGTATATAGTTGTAGCTGAAAGTAGGGGTATAGACCGTAAAGTACTTGGAGGAACTATTCAAAACGATATTCTTAAGGAATTCATAGCAAGAAACAACTACATCTACCCGCCAATACCCTCAATGAGATATGCAACTGATGCAATAATGTGGTGTGCTAAGGAAATGCCTAAATGGAATAGTATAAGTATCTCAGGATATCACTTTGAAGAAGCAGGCGCTACTCCAGCACAAGAAATAGCATTTACACTAGCTGATGGAATAGAATATGTTAAATGGGTTGTAGAAAGAGGAATGCCCGTAGACAAGTTTGCACCAAGACTAAGCTTCTTCTTTGCTGCAAGGACAAATCTATTCGAACAAATAGCTAAATTCCGTGCAGCTAGACGCATGTGGGCAAAAATAATGAAAGAAAGATTTGGGGCAAAGAATCCAAGAAGCATGATGTTAAGATTCCATACACAAACGGCAGGAGTACTACTAACAGCACAACAACCAGAAGTAAACATCATACGTACAACTATACAAGCATTAGCAGCAGTATTAGGGGGAACCCAAAGCTTACACGTAAACAGCTATGACGAAGCATTGAGCTTACCAACAGAAAAAGCAGTTAAACTATCAGTAAGAGTACAACAGGTATTAGCATATGAAGCAGGTGTAGTAGATACTGTTGATCCATTAGGAGGAGCATACTACATAGAATGGTTAACCGACGAAATAGAAGAGAGAGCTTGGAAAATAATAGATGAAATAGATAAACTAGGTGGAATGGTTAGAGCAATAGAAATAGGTTATCCACAAAGAGAAATAGCTAAAGCAGCCTACGAGTATCAGTTAAAGGTTGAGAAAGGGGAAATACCGATCATAGGAGTAAACATATTCGTAGAACCAGAAGAACCTAAAATAGAAGTACTAAAAGTAGATCCAGCAGTAAGAGAAAGAGTAGTAGATAGATTGAAGAAGTTAAAGGAAGAAAGAGATAATGAAAAAGTAAAGAGACTATTAGATCAGATAGCAAAAGTAGCAGAAAAAGAAGATGAAAACCTGTTCCCATATATCCTAGAAGCTATTAGAGCCAAGGCAACCTTAGGAGAGATAAGCGGTGTATTAAGAGAAGTATGGGGCGAATGGAGAGCACCAGAAGTATTCTAACAATGTTCTATCAATAAATACTTTAATACCTTCATAGTGCATGAGCAGTACTGTTTACGCCGATAAATGTAGCACTAAATATTATTAATTTTAAGTTATTTTATTTCTTTAATTTAGGTAGAGTATTTCTAGTAAAATCTAAAAATCTCTAATTCGTTTACATGGTTTCCAGAGCGTGATGGGGGCAAAGGAGAATGTCTAAGTTTCGTATGAGAACAGAGAGATTAGATAAATACAAGACCCAGTTATGGGATGTTGTAATAGTTGGTGGTGGGGCTGCAGGTGTTGCAGCTGCAATATATGCTGCAAGATATATGCTTAAAACAATAATAGTGACTGAGACTGAGGGTGGAACATTACTTGAAGCAGCAGAAATAGAGAACTATCCTGGTTTTCCCTCAATCCTAGGTCCTGACCTTGCAACAAAATTCTATGAACATTTAAGAAAATATAATGTACCTATTCTTAAAGCACGTGTTGTAAGCATAGAAAAGAGTAATGATGAAGTATTCGTTATAAAAGGTACTCGAGGCCTAGAACTAAGATCTAAGACTGTAATATTAGCCATAGGAACTATTAGAAGAAAGCTTGGCGTACCCGGTGAAGAAGAATTAGCTGGAAGAGGAGTAAGTTATTGTACTGTATGTGATGCACCAATGTTCAAAGGTAAAGTTGTAGCAGTTGTTGGTGGAGGTGACTCAGCTCTTCAAGGAGCTTTGCTTGTGGCAAGGCATGCATCGAAGGTATATTTAATACATCGCAGAGATCAATTCCGTGCTCAACCTATATATGTTAAGCAAGTAAAAGAGACACCTAATATAGAGTTAGTCCTAAATGAAACGGTAATAAAGATAGGCGGCAAAGAAAAAGTTGAATGGTTAAGGTTAAGGTCAGGTAAGATATTAAAAGTAGATGGTGTATTCATAGAAATAGGCGAAGAACCTCCAAGAGAATTTCTTAGGAATATAGGCTTAGAATTAGACGAAAAGGGTTTTGTTAAAGTAAGAGAGGATATGTCAACGAACATACCAGGTATATTTGCAGCAGGAGATGTAACGAACATACCATTGAAACAAGTTGTTACAGCTGTTTACACTGGAGCACGTGCTGCAACATCGGCATACGAGTATATTTCTCGTAGACAATATAGTGGGTGGGGTGCTTAAGGCATTGGCAAAGATAGTTGTTACTGGTGGCGCAGGATTCATAGGTAGTTATTTAGTTGAAAAACTAGTTGGTATGGGTTATAATGTTGTTGTAATAGATAACTTCTCCAGTGGTAATCCTGAAAACCTTAGAAGAGTATCTAATAATCCTAATGTTAAGATAATAAAATTCGACTTAAAACATAGTGGATGGGAAAAAGAGCTAGCAGAAGCAGAGGCAGTATTCCATTTTGCTGCTAATCCTGAGGTAAGAGTATCAACAATAGAACCAAGAATACATTTTAATGAGAACGTTTTAGCATCATTTAATGTACTAGAGGCATCACGAATAAATGATGTTAAATACGTGGTCTTTGCATCTTCTAGTACAGTATATGGTGATGCGAGGAAGATTCCAACTCCAGAAGATTATACGCCACTAGAACCAATATCAGTGTATGGTGCAAGTAAGCTAGCAGTAGAATACATGTTGATAACATATAGTAAACTCTACGGGATAAGGTCACTAATTCTAAGATATGCTAATATAATAGGTCCTAGGCTCACACATGGCGTCATAGTAGATTTTATTAAGAAGCTTAAAGCCAATCCAAGAAAGCTTGAAATATTAGGCGATGGTACACAGAAAAAGAGCTACCTTTATGTAACAGATGCGGTAGATGCAACAATACACTTATACAAGTACTTCAAATCTATAAAGGAAGCCTATGACATATACAACGTAGGTAATTATGACTGGATAACAGTTAAGGAAATAGCAGACATAATAGTAAAGCTCATGGGCCTCAGAAACGTAGAATACGTATACAAGCCAGCGACACCTGATGGACGCGGATGGCCTGGTGATGTTAAGCTCATGTTGTTAGACATATCAAAAATAGTAAAGACTGGTTGGAAACCAAAGTATACTTCTAGACAAGCAGTTGAGTTAACAGCTAGAGCATTATTATCTTCAAGTAAATCATCCACATAATCTACATGATATTTCTTTAAACTTGCTGATTACGTGAAAAATACAACCATTTATATTATAGCTATTAACCTTATAGAAATCTAGGATATCCTTGTCCCTAATGGAGTGGTAGGGTAGCCTTGAGTAAAGTAGACTTTGACAAAGTTAAGAAGAGATTAGAAGAACTACTTGCTGATGAAGAATCAGAAGTAAGACATTACGTTGACTTGGCGCAAAGAGCTAGTGACCCAAAGATTAGGGCAGCCCTCAAGTCTATTGCTGAGGATACTATAGTTCATTACTATGTTATGAAGGCATTGCTTGAATCTATTAGAGAAATAGAAATGTTTAGGAGAAGACTTATGGAAGAACAAGGCGAACATAG
>CAYUVB010000063.1:5205-7063 GCA_964448055.1 uncultured Desulfurococcales archaeon
CCTTCAAACCTCTTACTCATTAAGTAAACAGCTAGTGCCAATATCGTAGTAGTTGATACTATACTAATTACACCATATAGCATGTTTCCTATGATAGCAGATTTTAACGTTATTAGTGGGGCTGTAAATGGTATTAATGATACCCCTATAGATACAACTAATGGACTTAACTTAAAGTCAATAAACATTGCAGCGTAAAGTGGTAGGAATACTAACATCCATATAAATCCAACCATGCTCTGAGCACTTCTTACATTCTCACCAAAGCTCCCAAGGTATAAGCCAAGTGTCGAAGCTAACATAACAGTTAAGAATATAGATAATGCATATAGCGCTAAACCACTAATACCTATGATATTAAGTATACTCGTTGACTCTACAGCGAACTCCTCCCCAAAACTTTCACTAGAATATATCCCCCTCATATAGAAGTAGAAACCAACCATGGTTGAAATTGATGCCATCAATGCTATAATCAATGTACCCGATAGCTTGGCCAATGCTATAATCTTACGACTTATAGGTAGAGTTAACAATACTTCAAGGGTTTTCTCTTCCTTCTCAACTCCTATACTTGTAGCAGCAATACTAGCAGCATAGCCTATGACAATCATTGGTACTATTGGAAGCATGAACAATTGTCCATAGAAAGCGCTAAGAGAGGCCATTGAATAGTATTTGCCAGCTAATACAACGTGGCTTACAACGTTAATAGGATTTGCTACAAATCTAGGTGATAAATGTGTTGCCTTAGTTATGATTAACGACGATATGTATTCTTTAAAGCTTGTTATTATTCCGGTTATAGCGTTAGCTAAACTAGTTGAAGTTATACTAATGTCAGTTAATTCGACATAGACTTTAAGATACCCGGGTACTCCAGAACTTATATTCTTTGAGAAACCTTGAGGAACTACTATTACAGCCATATACTTGTCTGCTTCTATGAGCCTCGAAATGTCGGTAAGAGTATCTAACTTTGTTACCGTAGCATTACTCTTTCTCAAGTATTGTAATAGCATATCGGAGAATGGGCCTTTATCTAAATCTATTACAGCTAATTTTACACCAAAACTAAGGGTTTCTTTAACTTGTTCAACACTGTATTTTGTTGCAGCACCGAAAACTGCACCCATGACAATGTAAATTATTAACGGCATGAAAATCATGCCGAAGAGAATCTTCCTATCTCTGAGAAGATCCTTTATTTCTTTAATTACAAGTCTTTTAAGCATGTGAACTCACCAATTTCGAGAATACTTCTTCAAGATTAGATGCATTATATTTACGTAAGAGTTCACGTGGATGATCTTCGACATATAACTTACCTTTATGTAAAATACCTACACGATCACATAGGTATTCTACCTCAAGCATATTATGACTTGATAACAGTATAGTTATACCATGTTTTCGTGCATAGTCCCTTATTATATTCCTTACATGAATTGCATGAACTACATCTAATCCACTTGTGGGCTCATCCAGTATTGCTAGTCTCGGTTTAACCATTAAAGTCCTTGCTAGAAGAAGCCTACGCTTCATACCCTTACTATACGTTGCTATTTTATCATGAATTCTATCGCCTAAACCACTAATACGTACAGCTTCCTCAACCATTTCTTCACGTTCTCCCTTATTTCTCGCATAGAAACCTGCCATAAACTCAAGGTATTCTAAACCAGTTAGATTACGATATGCACCAGCTTCTTCAGGTAAATAACTTATTAATTTACGTACTTTATCAGCATCTTTAACAACATCATAACCGTCTACCACTACTTTTCCTCCTGTAGGTTTTAATAGTGTTGCTATTATTCGTAGGGTTGTTGTTTTACCAGCACCATTAGGACCAATA
>CAYUVB010000064.1:0-1839 GCA_964448055.1 uncultured Desulfurococcales archaeon
CCTGCTTGGCTTTTTACTGCTGTTGTTGATATGTTGAATGCTATGAATACTGCTAGGATTACTAGTATTATTGCTAGTAGAACTCCAAAGATTACTCCTAGTGGAGCCGAGATACCCTTATTTAGCTTGTGCATAGGGTGTACCCCACTGTTCTTTCTTCTACTTATTCTGCTTATACGTGTTTTTGCTATTTAAGTTTATCCTTATTACCTATACTTAAATACTGGTAGAGTTTTTAAGAACTTAGTAATACCTTGGGCGTAGGACTAAGTTCTTCGGATAGAAGACATCATGTTGGGTTAGGGTTTGTAGTAGTAAGTCTTTAGGCTGAGTATTACCATAACTATGGGTTGCTTGTTTTGGGTTTACTTCTTTGTATCTTGTGTATTCATGTGGTTTACCTTGGTTTTCTAAGTAGTAACTAAGGGATACTCGAGTGGAGAGTATAGCTTAAGTACATGATATTATCATGTGGTATTGGTAATAGTTGCATGGGGTTGAAGATAATTTGTTATTTAGGGTACTATTTGGTGGAGGTGTTTGTAGGTTCTTCCTCGATTATTCCTCTTTGATGAGTACTTATTGACATATTATCCTCGCGACGTATATCTATCTAATAGGGTGTAGTGGGACATGACTTTCTATGAGGAGTTTGCTAGGAAGTACTTTGAAGGGGCTAGGAAGGATTTGCTGCGTGCACGTAAGGCTATGGTTGAGGGTGATTACCCGGAGGTTGTATTCCATGCTCAACAGTGTGTTGAGAAGGCTGTTAAAGCCATGATTGAGTCTAGGCGAGAGTACGTGTATAATCATGGCCCGAGGCTTGCATCTATATTTGCTAGGGTCTTCGAGAATGAATGGAGGAGTGAGTTCGACGAAGTCATTGATGTTATAGGCTGGTTTCTAGAATATTACACAAGGTCTAGATATCCATTCATGCTTAGGGGGAAGGTGGTATCCCCTGATGAATACATAGATGAGGAGATAGCCAAGGAAGCACTTAACAAGGCGTTAAGGGTGTTAAGAATTGCTGAGGGGTATCTTAAGTCTAAGGGAATTATATGAGACGATTATTCTTAGGATTAAGGAGCTGTTAGACCAGGACTTAGTGGGTGTCATTATCTTTGGAAGCACTGTGTACCTAGGTCGTGGTAGGGATATAGACCTAATAGTAGTCGTCAAGAAAGAGCGGGATCCCAGGGAGAGTTTATCTCTTGAATACAAGCTTAGAAGAATACTAGAGGAAGAGTTCAAGGGATTAGCATTTGATGTCCATGTGTTCTCTTTCAAAGAGTTTAAGGAAAACCTTAAACCAGGGACCTTTCTATCAGGCTTAGCTCTAGGATACGAGATACTACACGGTGAACCCCTACTTGAACCCCTAATCCTCGAGTTCCTTAAAGAGTTGTCAAGAGAGAAATACATACTACACAATAAGTATGGGTCATGGAATCTAAGCCACTATGCAAAGATAACATATAATCTCAAGGTAAAGCATAGAATAATTAGGAATCAGATGAAAAGAATACATAGCACTTAAAGACGTTGAAACCAGAGTGTCTACGTGGGGCTTAATATAGTTATGGGTTCCTACATTAGTATTGCTCCACGCTTCTCATGTAGTATCTCGTAGAGTTTCCTATTGTACTCCATTATATCTCCTTCGAAGTCTTCTAGTGATTTGATTATCTCTGCCCTTACCTTTATCTCCTCTAATACTTCTGATGGTGTCCACCCACGTTTTTCTGATATTACTTTTACTGGTCGTATTGCGTGAAGTGGTGTTACTAGTTCGTGTGTTGCCCTTGCCGTGTTGAACTGTATCACTGGTACTAGCTT
>CAYUVB010000064.1:1939-6715 GCA_964448055.1 uncultured Desulfurococcales archaeon
TTCTCCTCTACACCAATTAGTTGAAGGAATTTTTGCTTGCTTTCACCACCGTTTATCCTTATTACATATATAACGCTATTGTTCTTACCTAATCCTCTATTATTATTGCTTAATGTTATACTTGCATTTATTCCAAGGCTCTTGAGAACTACTACTACTGATTCAGCTAGTTTTCTATTGATGGTTTCAGCTATTATCTTATAGTAGCCTTTCTTATCCCTATGTATTGTTCCATCACCATCCCAGAACCCTTGTATTAAGCCTACTCTGAACATTTGTGGTGCTCTCAATGCTAGATCTAATGGAATAGACTTGTCCTTGTCCTCTACTTTACCTCTAAGTAGTTCATGTAGTAGTAACGCGAATACCTTTGACCCAACTGTTAATGCTACAGCTTTCTTACTCCTTGTTTTTCTTAGTCTTATAGCTCCTCGTTCTATTCCTATACTCTCTAAGCTCTTGGTCACTCTTCTTATCTTATCCATGTCGTTCTCTATGTAGAATACTACTCTTCTAGGTAACTTATCCTTTGAATCAAATACCATTGAACCATCCGCTAAGAATAAGCCTATTATGTACCCGAAGTCTCTTGATAATCTTATCTTGTACGGTATACCCCATCTAGCTTTAGCTCCATACAATACTATCGTCTTCTCTAAATCTTTCTTAGTGATTATATTTCCTTCTAAGAGCTTTAGAGCCTTGATTAATGGTATTGCCGTGTTCTTTAGCCACTCATATGCTGTATAATATGATACCATAGCTACCTTACTTATTACGGAAGCACTAGTATTACTTAGTGCCTCTGAGAGACCATATACATATAGTTTGTTAATGTATTTTCTAAGTACTTCAGGTATGGTTATACTTGTTAGTCTTTGTCCCAGAGGGGGTAATGGTATGGATCTTAAGGATACAAGTTTGTCTCCTACCTTTAACTCCTTTGCTTTCTTCTCTCGGAGTCTACCATTCTCATATACTATTACTGGATGATCCTCGTGTACCTCGTGTACTACTCCTCCAATACTTGTTATTCTTATAAAGCGTTTAGTCCCATTCTTTACTACTACTCGAGAGATCTTCATCCATTTAGGCTTACCATCAACATCTAATGCTATTACTCTTACGTCTTTATACTTGTCTTCTAAGACTCCTCTTACAACCTCACCTATCTTGTATAAGTCTATTACTCCATCAACCATCATCAGCACTAACTGGTCTTCAGGTAAACATAAGCCGCCGTGTCCTAGTAGGATTGCTTGTGCCCATGCTGCTGCTTCGGGTCCTCGAACCTCTCCTACTATTACGTAGTCTGCTGATTCACGTAGTGCATGTACTACTAGGTCAAATGGTGTTACTTCTACTCCTCGCTCCTGTCTCGGCACTCTTCTCAGGGTTTTTATTGGTGGTGTTAGCTCTGGTGTGTCCTCTATTATTACTGCTGTTGCTGTTGGCGGTATGGTTGACAATATAGCATTGCTTGTACTAGTCTTACCTGTCATCATCCCCCCAGATATCAACAATGCTATTTTCTCTTGGAACGCTAGCCATAGTAGTCCCGCCATTATTGGTGGAATACTACCTACCTTTGATAATGCTGATAATGTCCAGATACGTATGGGTTTACGAATGACGAAGCTTGTTGTTAGGGGTGCTATATCGCTTTTCATCATTACTGAGAAACGGTATCCACGTGGGCCCATAAATGATCTATAGGGTCTTATTTTTGTTAACGCTATATTGGCTTCTTTGAGAGCTGTACGTACGATACGATTAACATATTCTTCTCCTGGAATTATATTGGTTAGCATTGCTCCATAAGCTGAGTGAACTATCTTTATAGGGTTATCTGCATGTATTACTTGTATATCCTCTATGTTAGGGTCATCCATGAATACTTCAAAAACTCCTAAGCCTAGAACCTCATCTCTTACTCTTTGGATTATTTCATGTGGGAGACCTAGTTCTTTTAGTAAATCCTCTATATTTGTTCCTGGCTCTATAAGATATCTTATAAGCGCGTCTCTAACGAGAGAGACTTCTTCAGATTTTAATGTTGGTAGCTTGAGATGGTATTTATGATAATATTTTTCTCTATAAACGTATACTTCTCCATACCTCACCTTGTATTTAGTAAGTATTTCTACACCTATAGGTGGGGGTTGACCCCATTCCTTACGAGTTAACGGGGATATTAATTCCTCTACTTCAGCAAGAACACTAGCTCTACCCCTTGCCTCTACACGACGTCTCTCTACAGCTTCTTTAGCAGGCATTTACTATGTAAACCTCTATTACTATGTTAGACAGAGAAACTATCGTTTCCTATATAGTCTACTAAAGTATTTTATGCTTATTGCCACTACAACTATAGCTACTATTGCTACTACACCATAACTATATGGTGGTGATACCAATACAGTTGGTAGTTCTGGTATCTTAGTAATAGTTCTTGTCAGTATAGCTGTAATAGTTTTTGTTACTGTCGTCGTATTTGTTATATTTACCGTTGAGGTAATTGTAATAGTATTGTTTTTAGCAACCGTCTTCACTACACTTGTTATTAGAGTAGTGGTTAGTGTCAACACCTTTGTTATAGTAGTATTGGGTACTGGGACATATATGGTTGTTAACGGTATGGTTTTAGTATAAGTTTCCGTGACAGTAATGGTTGTAGGCGATACATTGTATACTATTATTGGTGTTGTAGTAGGCTTTGTTACTACTGGTTTTACTGTTACATTTAGTAGTATATTCTTGGTCACCTTATACCATTGATTGCCAAGGAAATAGTCTACTTCGACAAGTATTTCATGAGAATTAGATGTTACAGGTACTTCAACATTTAATACTGTATCGGTTAGCCACATTGAAGATACACTATACACTAATTCTTTAGTATTATCCTTAATTAAATAGACCTTATATAATGTAGGTGTTCTTAGGAAGACTTGTTCCATGGGGGTCCAATATACTTTTACTGGTATAGTTATAGCAGCGGATCCAGGTATTTTGTCTGCAATAACGTTTACTATTGACGGCATATCTATCACTATATCTGGTTTAGGAGTTATCATCATAATGGTAAAGTCTGCTACTTTATCTTCTCGTACACCTCTTAGGTCACTGGGATTAGTAACTATTCCAGGCGCTCTAATATAAAATGAAACTTTGTAAGACCCATCTAATGGTACCATGAATTCATATGAAATATGATTATCATTAATTATTTTCTCGTAGGAGAACTCTGTGTTATTCACTATAACCCTTGTTATCAAGTAGTAGTGAAGAAGCGTGGGGAAAGCTCTATCTATGAAATCGTCAACATTAACTATTCTGTCTATGGTTACCTTAGATATTATTTGCTTTATTGTTCCACCGCATACTCCACATGCGATTCCGGTTCGAACATCTACACCACCAGCTATGAATGGTGTTGTGAAGTCTATGTGATTCTTGTTAATAATGTCATCAAGTATTACTGTTCCTATGTATTCGGTTACATAGCTAAATAAATCATTACCATACAGTATTCCGGGTGAGATAAGGGTTAAGTTCACTACGTATTCCGTAAATGTTTTAGGTACTTCTATTGAAATAGTATTGACTGTATCATTCAATACCAATATGTATGTACCAAGATTATAAGCTATAGTCTTATTATCTATAACAGTATAACCTACTATATCATATTTGATGGCGAAGCGCCTTATATAATAGTGTAGTTGGTCAACTAGTTCTTCAAGACTCACCATATCATCAAATGAGGCATTAACTTTTACTATAAGCCCATTTAATGTAGGCTTAAGTGCAGCTCTTAAAATACCAGTAGCATAGGGCAAATCTATTGCTGATATGAGTTCTTTCTCATATGATACCTCGCTTACTATCTGCGGCTTTATGAACTCTATTTTAACATTGAATGGGGTTAAAGCTAGAAATGCTGAAGGAGACCTAATGATGTAGTATGTCAAACCACCAATGTATTGTTGTTCTAGTGCTGGAATCACTATTTCTACCCCTCTAGACAATAACTGTAGATTATAGATGCTTCCCTGTAACTTGCAGTTACCTTCTATTCTTAGATTGGTTGCTATTGCCTTAGGAGGTATTGGATAGTAGAATATCATGTTATCATTAGTAGATAGTATGTACATGTAAAGTGTTCCAGGAATGTATCCTACCTCTAATCTCTGTATACTCTTATTCTCATCAATGTATACTACCTCGCTTAAGAAATCATTACCTATACTATCTCTGCCTTGTACATATGCTACTATTTTATCATTTATCCTACTTACAATCAAACTCCATAGGTATGGATCTTTATTGAACATTACCGTTATATTCACTAATGGCTTAAGACTATTAGAACCATAGTCTATTTTATCAACTATCAACATAAATCTTGGCTGTGGAAACGATATATCCACGTACCCATTGTTAAGGTGTAATGTAGAAGTATTAGGGTCTATTGTATAGTTTTGCCCACCAATTATAGCATCAACTACTTGATTATATGGTATTAGTATTCTCTCACCAGAGATCATGCTATATAGCTGTGATTGCGGAATTAATATTGTTGAATGAATTACTTCAGCGGCAACATATGGTGTACTCATGTACATTATCAACATGGTTATTAATAATAATATTAATAGTGTAATACTCGTATTCCTCATCATTACACCTATACTATATAGTGTGCTGATTTTAATCTGTTTTATATAGTTCAGTGTTATACTGTAGGGTTGAAATAGGTAAAATATATTATGG
>CAYUVB010000065.1:0-6495 GCA_964448055.1 uncultured Desulfurococcales archaeon
CTTGGTCTATTGTACTAGTCGTGGCAGTGGTATACAATGACATTCTCCATGAAAAACTTGCTGGATCCGGTGGTGCTAGAAGCATTACTAATGGTCCTTCAACTTCTATAGGTGCATTAGACCTGGCGGTAGCATGTAATAGGTATAAGTCTTCTCCAATGAGCTTACCATATTCCATACTCTTTAGAACATACTTATATTGGCTCCAAGCGTCGAAACCACTAATAGGCTTCAGTACACCTACATTCATTCCTTTCTCTATTGCTTCTTGCACTAATGATAAGGCTACGCTAGTCTTCCCTGAATCATACTTAAGTAAACCCACTACTAGTATTACTAGCCGTGACAAGGCCTGATATCACCATATTAAGAAGTCTCTCGTTCACTCGTATAAACTTATTAATACTATCTATAGATGGACATAACTAAATGTAATTAATATGCAATGGACAGATTACATCATCAGATTTTATTAGATGCACACCTAATGGTAATATTTGCTTAATAAGTATGTGCTATAACGTAACTTGAGGGTTAAGGTTGATTAATGTATTTAAGATGCTTCATCCACGGCTTAGGGATGTGTTGATAAAGCTAGGTTACCGTACACCTACCCCTGTTCAAGAGAAGGCTATCCCGATTATTCTTAGAGGTAGTCATACTCTTATTGTTGCTCCAACTGGTAGTGGTAAGACCGAAGCCGCATTGTTTCCCGTATTTTCTCGTATGCTTGAACGTGAGTTACATAGCTTGCATGGTGTTGTAGCCCTATATATTACTCCTTTACGTGCCCTTAATCGTGATATTTTTCGTAGAATGGAGTATCTTGCCCACATGTTAGGATTCACTATAGCTATACGTCACGGTGATACCCCTCAGAGTGCTAGAGCTAAGATAGCATCTAATCCACCAGATATACTCATAACCACACCTGAGACACTACAATTCCTTCTCGTACACGATAGGATGAGACGGGCCCTAAGAACAGTTAGATGGGTTATCGTAGATGAAGTTCACGAGTTACTTGATAGTAAGCGTGGAACACAGTTAGCAATAGCTCTTGAGAGATTGTTTGAGCTTTCACGTCATGGTTTTCAGCGTATAGGATTATCTGCGACAATAGGTGATGTCGAAGTTGCACGAAGATTTCTTGGCGGCGTTGGCCGATTTGTAGAAGTAGTTGAGATAAAGTTCCCACGTGGAATGGAGATAAAGGTTGAAGCACCTAATCCTAGCGAGGATGATATATTACTAGCTGAAGAGCTAAGCACTACCCCCTCAGTAGCTTCACGTATACGTAGAATAGTGGAACTAGTAGAGAAAGCTAATGGAGTATTAGTTTTCACTAATACACGCGATACTGCTGAAGTACTATCATCAAGGCTGAAGAAACTTCTCGGCGAAAAAGTACGTGTACACCATGGCAGTTTATCTAAGGATGAAAGGATTACTGCTGAAGAGGAATTCAAGAATAGAAGGGTAAAGGCACTTGTATGTACTAGTAGTCTTGAGCTAGGAATAGATATAGGTCATGTTGACCTAGTAGTACAGTATATGAGTCCTCGTCAAGCGCTTAGACTTGTACAGAGAGTTGGTAGAAGCGGTCATAGACTTGAAGAAAAGCCTCGAGGAGTGGTAGTAGCTTATGAGAACTTTGATGATATAATTGAGTCATTAGTACTAGCTAGAAGAGCTGTAAACGGTGATCTAGAGAAGCCTAGAGTACATGAGAATTCCTATGATGTGCTAGCACATCAACTTGTAGGGATAGCTATGGAGAATGGTAATCGTGTAAAAATAGACTATGCCTACGAGATAGTGCGTAGAGCTTATCCCTATAGAAATCTTAGCAAAGAAGAGTTCATGGAAGTACTTGAGCAACTTGAGTCTCAAGGTCTAGTCAGAATAGACGGTGAGTACTATAGATTAGGTAAAGGCTCTTACAAGTACTATTACGGTACATCAATGATACCTGATGTAAAACACTATCGCGTAAGAAACATAGTTACAAGGAACTATATAGGCGAACTAGACGAAGAGTTTGTTGTAACTAGTCTTGAGCCAGGATACTTATTCATACTTGGTGGAAGGGTTTGGAGAACAGTAGGAATAGATCATGACTCATTGATAGTAGATGTTGAACCAGTAGAAAAGATTGAGGGTGTACCACCAGCATGGGAAGGTGAGCTTATACCAGTAGACTATTGGGCTGCAAGAGAGGTAATGGCCTTACGTAGAAGACTAGCTGATACATTGAAGTACTCTGAAGAAAAAGCAATGAATATATTGTTAAAAGAGTACAATGCCAGTATTGAAGCTGCGGAAAAAGTATTGAAGATATTAAGAGAACACGTAGAACAAGATAAACCTATACCATCGGATAAAAACATAGTAATTGAAGCTACAGGCGACTTGATAATAGTTCATATAGGTCTCGGAAGCATGGGTAACCAGGCCCTAGGCATAATATTATCAACTATATTATCTAGGAAGCTCGGTATAAGCGTTGGATATAAGAGTGATCAATATCATGTTGTACTAATACCAGCATATCGTATTAATCCTAAGCTAGTAGTAGATGTACTAAAGGGTTTAAATGAAGGAGATGTAAGATCTATATTAAATCAAGCATTACCTAAGACAAACATGTACAAATGGAGATTACTACATGTAGCACGACGTTTCGGCGTTGTATCCAAGGATGCTAGCCTGAGACAAATAGCTAGATTTGCTGAACAATTAGCTGAAACCGTTATAGGTAGAGAAGCATTAAGAGAAGTTTATACAGAAAAAATAGATGTTAATGCAGTTGATAAATTCATAGAGGAGTTAAGGGAAGGTAAGTTAAACATAGTAGTAATCGAGTCAGGTAATAATCCCTTACCATTAACAAGAGAACTTCTATCAAATATTTATCTACAAGATGTTGTAGCACCAGGTATTCCTGCAGAAATAATAGTAGAACTTGTAAAGAAAAGACTAATGAATAGAAAAGTGAAAATGGTATGCCTGATGTGTGGTTGGAGTAAAGTAGAACGTATAAATGATATAGAGGAAATAGTATGTCCTAATTGTACTTCAAGATTCATAGCTATTACATATCCTGACGACGACCTAGAGAAAATTGTTACCAAGAACCTACGTGGGGTCAAGTTGAAACGAGAAGAAAGACAGAAGCTAAGTAAGGCTAAGGAGATAGCTAACCTAGTATTAACGTATGGTAAGTATGCCGTTATAGCTCTTGCAGCTCATGGTGTAGGTCCTAAGACAGCAGTAAAAGTATTATCAAGACTCGTACATGGAGGTGAAAAAGAATTCTATAAAGCAATACTTGAAGCTGAAAGAGAGTATGCTAGAACCAAACCATACTGGAAAACCTAGATCTTATTCTTCCTCTTCAACCCTTAATGCTCCAAGTCTTTCTTCAGCAAGCCAATCTATCTCATCCCCACGAGCCTCACGGAATCTGGTCTTCGACAATTCTTCTACCTTCTCTAATGCTCTTTTAACCTCATATACGGGTATATGTATTATATCGCCATCAGAAGTCTCAAGAAATAATGCATAAATTTTCTTAGAGTAATCCACTACTACATGTATACATGGATATTCCTTACATACGTATTCATTATCCATTACTTTTCCCTCTAATCTGTTTTTCACTACACTAGAATATTATGCTTATCCAATATCTTGAAGCACCTCTTAAAATAGCACTAGACTTCATCTTCTCAACTAGTTGTTCTGAAGTTCATACATCTATTAAATCTTCTTTAGCGATCTTCAACCATAATACTACTTCATGCTCAAGCAGTCACGATTTAATAGTATGACTTATATTTTCACGCATACAAAGGTTTATGGGGGTTCCATAGACCTTGAAAACTTTCCCTGTAATAGATCTTCACGAAGATATATCTGCATACATCTTAGAATCTAGACATGAAAAGATAGTAAAGCCATTCAATATCGATTCTCAACGACACGTAGATATACCAAAGTATAGTAAAGGTAATGTTGTACTTGTTGTTGGTGCTGCTTTCCCTGGAGAATACAAGTATATTGGAGGCGAGAATGTTAGAGGAACCATATTTCGATGTGCTCCGCAAAGGGTTATGGATCATATAGCAGTCTATTATCGTTTAGTTAAAGAGTTCCCTGAGAGCCTATACCTCATTGAGCATAGGGATGACTTGCTGAAACTAGAGCGTAACAATGGTACAGGAATAATAATAGGTCTTGAAGGAGCATATCCATTAGATGATCCATGGGACATCGAGCTATACTATAAACTTGGTGTACGTCTCTTAGGACTTACATGGAATGTTGAGAATCGCTATGCAGCATCTTGTCTCTCCAAACGTGATTATGGACTAACAGGTAGCGGCGAAGAGCTGGTAGACTTAGCTGAGAGATATGGTATAGTAATAGATTTAGCTCATGCTAGTAGGAGGACTATGTTAGATGTATTATCTATTGCCAATAAACCAGTGGTCATAAGTCATGCTTGTGTACGTAAGCTAAGAGATCATCCAAGAAATGTTGATGACGAAGTATTAGAAGAGTTAAAGAAGAACCATGGCGTGATAGGTGTAACATTTGTAGCAGACTTCCTAGGCAAGAAAAGCGTGAATGTAGACACGGTTGTGGATCATATAATGTACTTATATGAGAACTTCGGCATAGATATCATTGCTATCGGAACAGACTATTTAGGTACAACAAGACTACCAGAGGGGCTAGAGGATATGAGTAAAATACAAACATTGTTCAAGAAGCTAATTGAAAAAGGATTAAGTATAGAGGATGTTGAGAAGATTGCTTGGAAGAATGCATATCGTGTTCTACTAGAGGTCTTACGATAAACCTAAAACCTTTAACGCCCATTGGTAGGTCTCATATATTTTCCTTGCAGCAACATGTACTGCCTCTTTTTCTTCAGGAGCTAGCTTATCATAAAGACTATCACCTATCATCCATCCAAGTTTTCTTGGTATACTAACGAATACTGGTTCACCTATACCAGGTATTCTTGTTGGCGCAGCTATGCTAAGATACACGTCCTCGGATAATACTATAGCCTTAACTATGTCCCTGAAAGCACTTGCGGGACCATACTCTGTTCCACCAATACGGTATATTATCTCGGTGCTCACCGTCTTCATGTAATTCTCTATTGCTTTTTTGTCAAGTCTTCTACCATGCATGCGATAGTATTCTTCTACTGGTAACCCGTTTATGCGAACCGTACTCCATAGTATAACAGGGTTAGGGCCATGTTCTCCTCCAACCCATCCTTCAATACGTGTAAACCCTACACCAGCATTTTCTGCGAGTCTTGCGCGGAAACGTAGTGTTTCAAGATGCGTACCTGTACTAATAACAAATTCTTCACGGCTAATCTTCTTAAACAACATGGCCATAGCATCTACTGGATTTGTTACGATAATGTATCTTGCACCACGATTACGTGGTGGTACAACTTCAGCAATATACCTTATTATATCAGCATTACGTGGAACAAGCTCACGACGAGTAATCCTCTCGCCAGGTCTACGAGGATAACCTGCCGTAACTACTACCACATCAGCACCATTAACATCTTCGTCACGTTCACTCCAATAAATAGATACATCTATTCGATTACTAACAGCGGCATGCTTTAATTCCTCAGCAAAAGCCTTAGCAAGGCCTGGTTTAATATCAACCACAGTTATCTCATCAAAAAGCCTAGTTAGTAATAATGTATATGCTGTTGGACGGCCAACCCTACCAGTACCTATAACAGCTAAATGCATATCTGTACAACCCAGAAGAACCTATAAGATCTCTGAAAATAAATCAATTCTCAACATGATGTAAACCTAACATTCACTAATCTTAATAATCTATCAATGATAAACCTTCTATCAGTGTTGTAGAAATGCTGTGCAGTAAACCCATTATCGTAGGACATAGAGCTAATACCAGGTTAAGATTATACTACTACCTATCACTAGGACTACCAGTGATAGAAGTAGATGTTACTAGGACAGAGGAAGGAGAATTAATTATACAACACGTACGTGAAGAAGAAGTACTTCTAGAGGAACTTAAGTCTAAGAAAAGAAAACTCCTACATAGTATACATGAAGAACTAGAAGAACTCTTCCATAGAAAACTCGTAGACTATCTAAGAGCTATAAGTGGTAAAACAAATATTATGCTAGACCTTAAGTATCGTAGTAAAGGGGTAGGAATAGCTGAAGCCATAGAGAAATCTAATTATAAAGGAGAAATATATGTTACATCCAAGTATCACAAAGACCTAGTACTGGTAAAGAAATGTTTACCGCAAGCAAAAGTACTATTAGCAATAGAAGATGAACCTCTAGATGTAGAATCCTATTTGGAAAAAGCAGGTGTAGACGGAGTATCCATTAGGGCAGCATTTGTAGAAGAAGACATGGTGAAACAATTACATGAACATAACCATATAGTTGCGGTATGGGTTGT
>CAYUVB010000066.1:0-6163 GCA_964448055.1 uncultured Desulfurococcales archaeon
CTTACCAAATTTATCTGGAGGAAGGATTTTAATCTAAAGAGAGAGGAGAAAGGAGTTAAATTTGTTTTAAATAGATTGAAGGAAACTCTGCTTAACTTTAGTTTAAAAACTGACAAGAATTTTGATGGTGGAAGAGTAGATAAAAACGATGACGGTGCAATGGATGTTTCTTCTAATGTAAAAGATATCATTGCAAAATTACGTCGGGAAAGAAGCGAGGGAAAATTGGATATCAGCAGTTTTCTTGAAAGGTTTTGGGATTACCCACGTTCTATACAAGATGGTATTCTCAATCATCCTCAATGCCCGCAAGAATTATTTCCCTTTTTAATGGGACGGATAAAAATGATACTTTCAAAAGATAAGACCTGTACTGTAGATTCCTCAGAGAATTCTTTCAATATTCTAAAACAAGAATTATCCTCCCGGGAAATCAGGATTATAGATTTAGGTTGTGCGCAAGGAGACTTTCAAGAGGCCTTTGCACCATTATTAGAGCAGAATGGATTCAAAATTATTGAGAAGAAAGGTATAGATATAGGGAGAGAAGATGTAGAAAAAGGCCAAAAAGCAGGGCGGAATATAGAATTAATTTCTGCTGCAGATGAAGCAAAAAGACACCCTTCTTATTATGATATTGTTACAATAATGTCACCTCACCCGGCAGATCTTTATTCACTCCTTATCCCCGCTAAAAGATTGGTGAAAAAAACAGGAATAATCTTAATCAGGCTATTTATAGGAGACTGTCCTTACTATAAAGATGGCGTTATAAAAATATTAGAAGCAGATGATTTAGTTTATCCTCTGCATACAAGAGTATTGTCAGGTAAAGAATTTCCCAAGCCTGCTTATAAACCATGTTGTCTGATTATGGCAAAGCCACAACCCTTTAAGCAAAAAGAATCTGCTGTCTCTAACTTTGTTTTGAGAGAAGAAAAGAGCGACGAGAATTCAGAAAAGAGAAGAGAAATTGAAAATAAATGGAGGGATCTAATGGTGGGACGCAGGGGACCTTATGGGCCAGATATCGGAGAGAACCAAAAAGCATGGGAGAAAGCACTTCATTCAGTAAAGAAGGAAGAGTTTTCAGTAATATTGGACATAGCTAAGGAAGAATTGAATAGGTATAATCGTTTCTCGAATTTTAGTCCAGATATTCAATGGATTGAAGGGGGTAATATACCATATATATATTTTAAGGATATTGTATTAAAATTATTGGGTGAAGATGATTATCTGGAAGAAGCAGAAAAGTTAGCTATAGAGATACTTAAATCTCCCAATTGGGATATCAGAAATTTTGGTTTTTCTTTGATTAAAGAGGTTGTAGTTAAACTTGATCAAAAAGGTCTTAGTGATTTTATAGATAGATTAAAGGAGCTAAAAAGAAATCCTAAAGGATATATTAGAGATATCGGCGAAATAGCCTTGAAGGAGATTAAGGAAGTAATCAAAAGAAAGAAAGAGGAAAAAAATACTTTAGTAGCCTTAAAAGATAAAGATTTCCCTGAGCCCGAAATCGATGAGAGAAAATGCCAGCAGGCTATTTCCCTTTCTAAGATGATAAAAGAAAGTGTTGGTGATATTGAATATATTTTTAAGCACAGGTATTGTGATGATGTTTCTCCGGAATTTGAGCCTGATGAAAAGATAACAGCTTGTTTATCTATTGCTGAGACTTTAGCCGAACAGGGGTTTGATATACAGGCAAGAAGATTGCTTTTTAACGCTTTGCGTCTTATGTCTTATGGTCAGCATTACGTATCTACCTTAAATAGATTATTTGAACTTGCCAAGAGGATTAATACACCAACAGAAAAACAATACATATTGAATTTAGTTTTAGAAATGTATAGGAAGGATATGTGGCGTAAAGATGACCTTTTACCTATAGTTGTACCTTTCGCTGTTTCGTTGGGAGGAAAGTATGATATGAGTGAGATTGTAGAGATGTTTGGCAAGGCCAAAGTATATCATACCCTGAGGGAACTCTATCAGAGTAGAAAGGAAAACAAAAAGGAAGAAACAAAGAGAGAGGGAAAAATAGAAAAAGTAGCCGAGGAAAAAGGAGATATTTCTAATTTATTTGCAAAGGCTGTTTCTCTTGCTGCTACCGGCAATATAGGGGAAGCAGAGAAGCTATTTGAGGAAATATTAGAGAGAATCGTTAGTCTTGATAAAGGGAAAGTTTTTCTTAAATCCAGAAATTTAAGTATATTATTAAAGAAAGCTGCAGAAGCAAGTAGATGGATGGAGGTTGGCTGTATTGAAGACATAATCAGGGAGGCGTTGAAGGTGGAGAGTAAGATTAAAAGGATTGTCTACGATGGTGATAATACTAGAGGGTTTTCTTTGGTTCATGCTGAATATGTTAGATATCTGTGGAATAGAGGAGAACCTATAAGAAAGGTAATAGAGGAAGTTAGAAGGATTGAGGATATACATGTGAGGGCACATCTTTATGGTGAAATATTAACGGATTATCTTAGAAATATAACGGATTATCTTAGAAATATGGTAAGAGAGGGTACTAAGGGAGAAACAAAAGGTTTACCTTCTTTATCAACCGGTAATATTTTAGAAGCTTCGTCAATATCTTCATCGATAATATTTCCTTCGGGTAAAGGAGGAGGTTATGATTTTTACTCTGGATGGTCAGTGTTAGGCAGTATGCGTCACAGAGGTGAACGTATCCCTGTACTTTTGGAAATGTTTAAGTTACTTAAGTTACTTGGGGAAAAATTATCGAAAACAGATATCATCGGCGCAGTAATATTTTTGGATAGAGAGCTAAAGGAGTTAGAAGATTCAAAGAAATTCAAGAGAGTTAGGAGATGGATAGGGGATATAATTAAGGGGAAGAAGATTTCTGCTGAAAGAGGTTTAATTGTGAGAGAGAAGGCAGGGGATATTATTGAAGCAGAAGGCACTAAGAGAGAAGAAGAGAGTTTGTCTTTAAAAGATAAAATAAGACAAGTAGAAGATTCAATAAGAGCTTTAGGTATTTTATTGACAGAAAATGAAATAGCAGAGATAAAGGTATCTCTACGTTCTCGCGAGTTACTTAAAGAGGGAAATTCTCTTCTTGGACCAACAGAGTATATTTCTGATACTAATTCTCCTTATAGTGATAGAATCACATCAACAGAGAAATCCATCAAAGAAGTTTCTCGGGATGGAGGAGGAGAGACTATAGATTATTCTAAGTTAAATGAGTGGGAAGAGAAACTTACTGCAAGATTAGATGAAGTAATTAAAGCAATTTCTCGGGCAAAAAAGAAAGAGCTTCCAACAATATACCAAATAACTAAAAAAGAAATAAAGAGATACGGTTCTTTTCCAGAATTTACTCCCATTTCATTAATGGAAACAGGTAATATTATGCCTTATCTCTGTTTTCACTCCGTGGTATTGAGATTATTAGAGGAGGGCTATTTAGTTCAAGCCATAGATTCAATTTCAGAAATGCTTAAATCTCCCAGCTGGGATATCAGAAGTTTAGGGCTTTCTTTAAGTATTAGAGTTGTCTCTGAAGTTAATAAAGAAGATTTTAGGAAAAAAATCATCGCAGAATTAGAGAGACTGAGGAAAGATTCTAAGAGTTATATCAGGGATATTAGTAGTATAGCTTTGCAAGAGGTCAAAAAAGTAGCTAATGGATTAAAAGAAAAGAGTTTGGTTGTTTTAGAAGATAAAGATTTACCTGAGCCTGAAATTGATGAAGAAGTATTTAAGCGAATTATTTTTGTAGCTAAGATTATAAAAGAAAGCATTAATGATCTTGATTGGATTTTTATGAGACATGGCATTGAGTCTGACCCTTCTTTTATGTGTAAGTGTGAGCCTAATAAAAAGATAGAAGCTTGCATCTCTATCGCTGAGACTTTATCTGAGCAGGGATTTACTATGCAGGCAAGAAGATTAATTTTTAAAGCTCTTCGTTTGATGTCCTATGGAGATCGGAGTAGTCTACCTACTTTAGATAGATTATTGAGAGTTTCTAAAGAAGTCAATACACAAGTAGAGAAACAATATTTATTGAATTTAGTTTTAGAGATGTATAGTAAATCTACAACCGAAGAACTTTTGCATATAATTCTCCCTTTTGCTTTCTCTTTAGGAAAAGAATTTGGTATAAGTCGGCTTATACAAGTTTTTGATAGACTTGAGGTTTATCGCGCGTTGTCTAAAAGCAAAGAGAAAAAGAAGAAAGTTGAGGGGCCATCTACTGAATCTGAAGAGAAGAAAGGGATTCCTTATTTATGCAAGCAGGCTAATCTTCTTGCCGCCGCTGGGAAGAAAGAAGAGGCAGATGGATTATTTAGAAAAATATTGGGAGCGATTCTTAGTGAAAATAATATTTTAGGTAGATGTATGAATCTTGAGATATTATTAGATGGGGTTGTTAACGCAGGTAAGTGGATGGAAGTTAGCTGTATGGAGGAGGTAATTAATGAGGCAAAAAAGGCAGAAATAGAGTTTAGTAAATTGGGGAGAGGCAATAAATATCCTACTGGGGCTGTTTCTTTTATCCAAGCTGAATATATTAGATATCTAATAAATAGAGGATATCCTGGAGAGGTAATAAGAGAAGAAATTAAAAAGATAAAAGATGTGCACCAAAGAGCAAGAGTTGATGCTGAAGTGTTAGATAAGTATTTGAAAGATATAAGATTAGAAGCTAATACAAATTTACCTGCTTTACCTTCTGGTTCAATTGAGGAGAAATCACTTTCTTTAATATCTTTTTCTTCAAGTAAAGGCGAGGATACCAATTTTGATAATTCGGGATGGACAGTATTAAGCAGTATGCAGTATGAAGGCAGACGTATTCCTATACTTTTGGAGATGCTTAGATTATTTACTAAAGGAAAGGAGTTGCCGGCGAAAACTGACATCATTAATACAGTAAGATGTTTAGATAAAGAATTAAATAAGTTATTAAAGGAATTAGAAGAATCAAAGAAGCTTAGGGCAAGATTAAGTTCACGGATAAAAGGAACGTTTGGCAAGCCGGGTTTGGTTTTATGGAGTGAGAACAAGGCTATTAATAAAATGAGCGGAATTCATAGAAAAGAAGTCGGTTCTTCACCCTTAGAAGAGAAGATAAAACAGATAAAGGATTTAATAGAGAGTTTAGGTATTTTATTGACAGAAAATGAAATAGCAGAGATAAAGGTATCTCTACGTTCTCGCGAGTTACTTAAAGAGGGAAATTCTCTTCTTGGACCAACAGAGTATATTTCTGATACCGATGAGACTAAATCTGATACTGGTTTGAAGAAATTTGAAGAGCCAAATGATGGAGGGAAGGCAGCCGTTTTAGTGATAAAAGAGAAAAAAGAATATTCTGATAAACTGTTTACCATTTTAATTAAGGAAATAGTTAGAGATACCTGTGATGGAGGAGAAAGAGAGAGTAATTCTAAGCTTCAAGTTGCCCTTGATGTATTAAAATTAAATGAGGCGATGAGTGATACAGGAAGATTATTTAGAAAGAAAGAAGTGTTACTTTTTCTTAACAAGATAATGAATGGAGAAGGGTTAAATATTCATGATAGACGTTTTGTTAAAGATGTTAAGGAAGCAGCAGCAAAGGAGATTGCTAATATATTGAGAAAAATATCAGAAAAGGAAGCTTATGTAAGAGACGGCGGAGCAGCAGAATTTACCCTGTTAAAGGGAACCACTAATAAAGGTGATAATAGAGATAGGGGGTCTAGAGATAGGGGGTCAGGTCTTGACATTAGACATAAGGGTATTGATTATACAGATGGTTTCTTGGGTGTGCAGGATGCAATTAATCATTATGCTAATTCTTGTGCAGGAGAGATTGTTTTAGGGTATGTAGATTCAGAACTTAGAGATGGGGGAAGTTTAGAAACAGGAAAAGAGATTAGGGTTACCTCGCCCAGGAGAGCACCTACTTTATTGATTTTACTGATTCCTGAAGAGTTAAGGTCTATCTATAAGGGAGATTCAGTAAAAATAATAGATAAAAGAACCATTGAAAGTTGGAGGAAAAGCGATGGCGAAATAGTTATTCCTCCTGATTTAGCTCCAGTTATTTCTATGTTAGGGGAGGAGATTTTTAAGGAAAAGAAGTGGCAATTGATTGATAAATGTAAAGAGGAGGGAAGAGATATTTATTATTTGGCGG
>CAYUVB010000067.1:0-6160 GCA_964448055.1 uncultured Desulfurococcales archaeon
TAGTTGATGGAAAGGAGATTAAACCTATAAGGCCAGGACTACTCATGATTGAGAAAGTATCCAAGCCTCTTACCATAACAGTGGTATACGGGTCTCAAATAATATGGGTTAACATTGCCGTAATAACTGGTCTCATAGGATTAATAATAACAGGATATCTATTATATACACTCATAAAGTCGAGGGAAATAAAGAAAAGCTAATAAGAAGAGATATCACATTAGCTAATAGAGGATTCAGATAAATCTCTTAACAGGTTTTCGAGGAATATTTCTAGTAATTTATGTCTTCGTTGGGCTATCTTCTTAGAATAATCAAGGAATAACATATCTTTAAGTTTTAATAGTTTTTCATAGAAATGTTTTACCGTACCATCTATTCCACGACCCCATCTTTCACCAAGCATAAATGTTCTTGCTACTCCTATAGCCCCTATAGCATCTAGTTTATCTGCATCACTTAGAATCATCGCTTCTAGACTTCTTGATTGTTCATTACGTGAGAAACTATGAGTTCTAATTGCTTCCACAACCCTCTCTACAAGGTCTTCACTGAATCCTAGATTTTCAAGTAGCTTTTTCGCTATTTCGGCACTTATTACTGCATGATGTTTACCTAAGCGATCTTCTGCTAACCTACCTATGTCGTGAAGTAATACTGATAATACTAGGACCTTATAATCTACATGATTATTAGTATTCTCTGCAATCCGTAAAGCTAACCCTAAAACTCTTTCTACATGAGGCCATCCATGAACAGGGTCATCACCCATTATTATCCTTGAAAGCTCATATATCATTCTAATACGTTTATCGGAAAGAACTTCATCTATAGGCTTCCTCGTAGGCACCACCTTAGTACATGACATGGTATTCTAGTTTTCTTGCTATAGAGTTACAATGTTTTTATACCTTGTACCTGTTAAGATTGTAGATGATTTATTGGGTGTAATTGTGGATATTAGAGGAGTTAAAGGGTTAATTGTAGAAGAAATCGCGAAGAGCTTAAACAAGAGTATTAAGGAACTCTCAAGCATAATTAATCACTACCTCATAAAGGAGATTGGAGAAAGAATCGAGATATCCTCAGGATTTGTTGATGGAAGCAACGTGTTTGATGAAAGACGTGGAAGTATTATAGTATTATTATCTGCTTATGGCTTAATTGTACGTGGTTCTAATGGAAATATACGTATGCATAATGTTATAGGAGCTAATGGTGCTAGAAAACCTATCGCAATTATATTGTTTCCACGAATATACGCTGAAACAAGAATAGGAACACTGATGAGGACATTGGAACTACTAGTAGCTAGAAGTATTATTAATCAAGACGTAGAATCAGTATTCCTTGATGGAAGTTATCTAAGTATACTGCTCGCTCCATCAGGTGCTGCACGCCAATCGTATAGGTTGCTTATTGAAGATCTCCCCGAACAATTGGTTAAGGAAGTGGAAGATATTGTAAGTAAAAGGTTAAGAGAACTTTACTTGAAACTAGATAGAATAGAATACGACAACCCTTATGAAGGGTTTATGAATATAATTGACATAATGCCAGAGGAATATTCTAGCGTTATTAATGATATATTAAGTGTACTAGAGAATAAGAAGCCCATAGAGAAAGTAATAGACTATAGCTTACTTGCCATAGACGAGAATATAGGATTTTACCAACTAACTAAATTATTAGATGAATCATTAAGAAAGAATGTTAGAGTTTACTGGATTGCTAAGGATACCGATAGTAGATTCCTGGCAAGAGTTAATCGTTTATCAACTTGGATTACTGATGTATCATTACTAGATCATCTATGGGCTAATGAGAATATTGTAGCTCTAAGAGTAAATGATCTTGTAGATCTGGAGAGTATTAGTGCTTGGAGGACTACGCGTTGGATGGGGCAAGGCAGTGAATTAGTATTTGAGCCTTTGAGAGCACTGGAATTCTATAGCAAATGGGGTAAATTTGATGTATGGTACTTCAAGCTTACAAGATACGGCCCGGTATTACAACTAACTTACCCGCAACGATATGGCCGTGAAGCGGGTATTGAAGCCCTAGGAGTTTTGAGAAACCTTAGTGATCCCAAAACTGGTTATCCCAAACCGTTAATACTTGTACACCATGCAACAAGGTTAGAAGAGAGACTGGCAGAGGGGTTAGGTGATACTATTTGGTCGAGACTGGAGAATCCATTACTCAAGGTACTGTTAGCGAGGAGAGCAAGACTACGCCTCCTCTAAAACCTATTGGTAGAATTATTGGCGTATATGGACGTAATCTTGTAAGGGTAAGTATTGAGGAGGAAAAACTACGACTCATAGCAAGACCTGGTGCTTACCTAGTACTAAGGGGTCTTGATGGTAGTAGTCTTTATGGTATGGTGGTAGGATTCAACTTAATAGATGAACTATATCGTAGAAGCCGTATACTTGAAGCAATAGAAGGTTATGAAGATATAGCACCTGCACGCAACGAGGTTCTTGTAAGCATTGTAGGATACGAGAAGAACGGTTTCATAGATCGAGGCGTACCGTCTCTTCCTCGTCCAGGGGATCGTGTTTACTATGCTCCACCTAGTGCATTAAAGAAGCTCTTTTCTACCAGGAAGGGGATTAGTATAGGAAGACTTAGCTATGATAATGGAATTGAAGTAAAACTGGATATTGATAAGTTATTTACTAGGCATTTAGCAATACTTGCTATGACTGGTTCAGGTAAATCAAATACATTGGCAGTAATAGTAGGTGAGGTCCTCAAACAGTATCAGTATCCTAGAATCATACTACTTGATACACATAATGAGTATGTAGCACTTGCTTCATCAAAAGACTTTAAAGCCAGAGTATTCTCTCCATCAAAAGATATGACTAAAATAATATCGGATACACATAACATTGACGTTAAGCCATTAGAGGTACCTATATGGACTCTTACAATAGAGGAACTTTATAGTTTATTGAAGCTCGATACACGCGCAACCAAACAGAGAATGTATCTTAGACAAACACTAAGAACAATAAAACAACGCTACTTAAAAACAATAGGTGTAAACGATCCAGTATACTATACTATAGACGAGTTAAGGAATAGTATCAGAGCTAAGGATGCTTCAGCAGACGATCTTAAGTTGAAAATAGAAGAACTAGCTGACAACGAGGAATTATCGTTTATAACGAAACCTGAATTATGGGATAAGAGGTTCCATGAAGTAAAGGAAGAATATGTTAACATATACGGAGATGTAGGTAAAGCCGTAGTAGAAGCAAGCTATAAGGTGTACCTAGAAATTGCTTCTAATCTACTTGAACCTGGTTTAACTATTATAGCCCTTGGAGGATTATCTTCTGAAACCCAGGTAGTTGTTGCATCAATGATTCTCAGAGCCTTATGGAGACTTATAGTATCACAAAAGATAATTGGTAGAACCATACCAGTAGTTATAGGAGTAGAAGAAGCACATGTATACGCTCCTATAGACCGCTGGAATCCTGCTAAAGAAATACTTGAGAAAATCAGCCGTGAAGGTAGAAAGTTTGGCGTAGGATTAATAGTTGTTAGTCAAAGACCAAGAGAACTCTCACCAACACTCCTAGCACAATGTGGTAACTTGATAGCATTGAGAACAGTTAATCCTGAGGACCAGAGACACATACTTAGTAGCGTTGAAGAAGCCTCCAAAGAACTCATAGATAGCCTTCCAAGCTTAGGTGTAGGTGAAGCACTAATCTCGGGACCAGCCATTACATTCCCAGCTGTAGTTAAAATACATGCATTCCATGAGCGCTATGGATTAGAACTAGGGGGTAAAGACATATCATTCCATAGCGAATGGTCTAAGAAGCCGGAAGAAATAGTAATAACGCATCCACGAATAGAAAGATATGAAAGCAAAACAGCTAACACCATATCTTCGAAGGAGAAAAACAGGGATAGATCTTTAACTGACTTCTTCAAATAACCATAATGGTATTAGCACTATGAGCTCGAATAAACAAAATAGTATACCAGTAGAACTTAGCCCAGAAGAAAAGGAAAGATACCAGAGACAACTACTAGCATGGAGTATTGAAGACCAATTAAAGCTCAAGGAATCAACCGTACTAGTTGTTGGCGTAGGAGGCTTAGGATCCTCTATAACAATATACCTTACAGCTGTTGGTGTAGGTAAACTCATACTAGTTGATGGGGAAGTGGTTGAACTAAGTAATCTTAATAGACAAGTACTCTATAGCGTAGACGATATAGGTAAACCTAAAGTATATGTTGCTGCTGAAAAACTCCGTAAACTTAACCCTCACGTTGAAATAAAGCCAGTAAAAGCAAGGTTAACAGAAGAGCTTGCAGAAGAACTAGTACCAAAAGCTGATGTCGTAGTGGATGCACTTGATAATTGGGAAACAAGACTAGTACTGAATAAAGTATGTGTAAAGTACCGTAAACCTCTCGTCCATGGGGGAATAGAAGCTTGGTATGGCCAAGCAATGACTATTATACCTGGTAAAACACCTTGTCTACAATGTCTTGTACCAACACCACCCAAGTCTAGGAAAACTCCGATACCCGTGGTACCCATGACTCCGGGTATTATAGGCTTAATTGAAGCTAACGAAGTAGTAAAATTGCTGCTGGGTAGAGGTGAACTACTACTAAATCGTATGCTAGTCTATGATGGATTTAGAGGAGAATTCATGGCTATTAAGGTTTCAAGAAATCCTAACTGCCCAGTCTGCAGTATGATAGAAGATTAATAGCGGAACAACTTCATTTGAGAATCAAGGTATGGGTCTATTCTCCTAAGTTTCTCCTCAACTATATTTATTACTTCATTTAATAGTTTCAGTCTGTATTCCAGGTTCTCCTCTATAATTGCTTCTATAATAAATGAGTATTCTTTAGGGGAAAGCAATCCCTCTTCAACGGCCATAGAGGAAATATATACTAGATCTCTTACACTAAGAGGTCTTCTACCGTGATATAGTAGTAGTGCTTTAACCAGCTCAACTAATGCTTTAATTAATAATTCATAAGCTTCTTTTACTTTACCAGTATTAATCAAGTTGTTGGCTTGCTCCTTAAATCTCCATGCACGAATATAAAGGCGTAATATGTCTGAGTAACTAGTACTCATAGCGATTCCATCCCCTAGGCATTAGTTAATACAAGCACTAGGGGGATATACTTTGCGTGAGCACGTATTAATAGTAGGTGACTGGGATGCTGATGGAGTAGTCTCAGCAGCCATAATATACTATTTACAGGAGAAGATAGGTGTATATCCTATAAAGAATAGAGTAGAGGTAGTGTTAGAGCCTAGTGGGCCTAGAGGACTGCGTGAAAAGCTTAAAAAAGTTGAGGAATCACCCAAAGCACTCGTAATACTCGACATACCCTATATCCGTGGACTAGATGAGGTACTCAAAGAGTTTAAAGATAAACATGGATCTCTCATAACCTATATAGATCATCATTTATCAACAATCTATTCCACACAAAAGCTAGAAGGTATAGTAGATGACTTAATTGTAGGCCATAAACCAACAGTCATACTAACATATAACTTAGCGAGAAGCTTAAACGTAAAACTTACACCTAGACTTGAAGCATTTGTAAAAGCAGTTGCATTAATGGAGAAAGGTGCTAAGATACCAGAGAACCTTAAAGGCATGATAAAGCTTGCCTCAAGTATATCTAAGGCGTTAACTGTTACAAGAGATCCAGATTATTGGAGACAATTAGTTAAATGGCTTGCTTCTCCATTAATAATACCACAACCACTAATTAAGAAAGAAGTAATAGAGAAAGCCCTAGAAATATCAGCTGAAACCGATAGGAAGATTAAAGAATTAGCAATGGAATTAGCATTAACTGCTAGGACGGTAGGATACATAAAATTCGTTGATGCTCGCAAAAAATGGTATGGGCGAGGATCAACAGCGTTAGCGTCTAAGCTCTATCACATACTAAGACAACCAATAGCACTACTGGTCATGGGAAGAGAAAACCATCAATTACTAATAGTTAAAGCCAAGCGTGGAGGAGCTAATAGAATAGCAAGATTCTTCTATGAGAGAGGATTAGTAGTAGATATAGGAGGGCATGAATCATTAGCAATAATAAGACTCAAGAAAGGATTACCTGTAGAAACAATACTTAA
>CAYUVB010000068.1:0-6128 GCA_964448055.1 uncultured Desulfurococcales archaeon
TGCGTTAGCTTTTATCCTTAATGCTATAGCCACATGTATGGCATCTACTGGAAGTAAACCATATTCTTCAATTATGTTGATAGCGTTACACCAGTCATTATATGTTATGTATTCTACTCTTAGTCCTCTCATAAGCAGGTACTCGATGTAGTTATAAAATGATTTAAGTACTTTTACGCACTCGTTTCTAATTTTCTCATCCAGTTTTAATGCTTTCCTTATCTTCCAGATGTTCTTAGTACCAAGTATTTCACTTGCCTTAGCATAAATTAGCTTAAAAGATATCTCCTCAAGAATCATTGGTGTAATATAGCCTATAACCTTGTTCTCCTCGATCATTTCTAGTATTTCTTGTGCTTTATCAGCGTTTGGTTCATCTAGTAATAGTTTAAGGAATACAGAAGAATCTACGAATAATCTCATTTAGACACCAAGTAAGCTTCTTCTAGCTCTTTTGTGGATAGCTTACTTTTAACTAATCCTCTCATCCTTGATGTCATTGACTCTCTACTTTTAATCGCTATAAACGTTTCCATAGCTCTTCTAATAGCTTCACTCCTATTCATTCCAAGGGATGTAGCCACCCTAGTAAATTCTTCAAGAAGCTTCTTGTTGACTCGTAAGTATATACCTACGGAACCCATATATACATCTACCATATATACGTATATACGTAGTGTGTATATATGTTTAGTGCTTTTTGCATTATATCTACTTAGAAAATACCTCGTGAGTACCTGATAATATGAATTATAGTATTTTAGTAGCATTCTGCTTGATAAAGCTAGATAGCAACTCGACCATGTAGCTATTTTATTAGCCTGTTAATGCTATGTAGATTGATATTGTTATCAGTAGCACTCCTGCTATTATTGATAGCGTTCTATTGTGTTTTATTATTAGTTCTCTTATCCTGGCTCTAGAAATCCCTAGTAGTATTGCTATTAAGACTGCTATTAATGGTAGTATGAATATTGTATTGTAGAGTAATAGTAATGGTATTGCCTGGATCAATGGTAGTTTAGAGGCTATTCCAGTGAATACTATGTATGGTCCAGCACTACATGGTAGAAGTGTAAATGTTGCTAGTAATCCAAGCGCTATACTTAATGCTATGCTTTTGGACGCTTTTGGTAGTAGTTTTACCATACGCCCCTTTGCTATAACCTTCTCTTTGCCCGTAAATGCTGAGTATATAACCCATAGTCCAAATCCTACGCCTATCACTACAAATAATATCCTTGGTAAAGATGCCATAACTGTTAAGAGACCTAAACCTAGTAATATGTATCCTACCATGACGGCTAGTGCAAATGATAATCCTACAGCTATAATCCTACGCTTATTAACCCTCTTCTCAATAGCGATAGCTGATAACGATGCTGCTACGAGTAATAAAGTATACAGATATATCGTACAAGGATTAATTGAGTCAACTAATGCTAAGCTAACAGTCATAGCTATGAGGCCTATATAATCTAACCCTAAGCCTTCACTACCAGGCTTATATGTCGCAGTATATTGTTCCCCGCCTACAATACCTCCAAAACCACCAATATTACTATTGCTTTCGGGCATGCATACATATTCACTACAATTCCCTTCTCCGTTAGCTCCTACCCCTAGCTGAGTATTGGTTAGATGCGCTTGGCTTGATGGTAGTTCCCCATGAGTAAAGAAGTATGCAGCTGTTCTTGAATCTAAGCCTACTTTTCCTACAATTACGTAGGTTTTTGTACCATTAACTATTGCACCAGTGTATATGGGAATAGTGCTTAATACACCAGTTTCCTGTATTAATGTATCCCATAGCTTCTTATCCCCGATTTCCCCTATGACTATCCCTGTAGCTTTATCTCCAACTAGTACTATTGTGAATGGTATAGCTGATAGCTGGGGAGGTAGTTTTAGGGCTGAAATTATCTTCTCGAATAATAGTCTGCACGTGGAATTAGCACTAATATCACAGAATAATACATGTTCATCGCCATAGTTTTCTTCTAAGAACTTCTTTAAACTCATGCAATGAGGGCACATAGGAGATCCATATATGAGAAATGCATAATTATCCTTATCCTCTGCTATAGCTACTAGAGGGTATGCGATGCAAAGTACTATTAATACTATGATTACTGGTATTGGGTTTTTATTATCCATAAAGTATCCTTACCTACTATTAAGGTAGTTTTCTTAGGTAAATAAGTTATCATATACGCATAAATGATATAGATATGCACAAAGTAGACACAGGGATGATGCACGTGGAGAACATAGTGAACGAGCTATTTAGTTTATGGGAGAGATTCTATCCAAGACTTCGAAGAGTGACAAGCGATACTGAGAGATTCCTACTGTTTATTGCCTGGCTCAATAAATTTCTTGAGCAAAAGGGTTTAGGAAGAATAGTGATCGTTGGCGGTTTTGCTGTGGAATTGTATACTGGTTCAACTTATAGGACATTAGATGTAGATATCATAGTTGAAGGTGATAAAGCGTTAAACATTGTTAAGAGTTTTCTTAAACAATTGTCTAGCGAGGGAACAAGTAGAGTATACCTTATTCCAATAGAGTTTTTGGCCTCTAAGGCTATAGACATCGTAGGAAACATGTATGTTTCAAGGAAAAACACTGTAAGAATAAATGTAGACGAATACCATGTATATGTCGAGCCACCTGAAGAACTTCTAGTAAAGTATTTAGTAGCATGGAAGTTCTGGAAGAGTGAAGAGGATAGAGATAAAGTTATAATACTAGCTAAAACACTAATAGATAAACTCGATATAGATTACATTAGACAGAGAGCTAAGCAAGAAGGCGTAGAAGATTTATTAAATACAGTATTGGATATGGTGAGATAATATGAATAATACTATTAGTTGGATAGAACTTAAAAAATACCATAATTGGAGAAAAATTCAAAAAGCAATAGAGATCGCGCTAAGAGAAAGAGAAAAAGAAAAACTACGAGGATCAAGACGAAGCTTGGAGACTCTTCTAAGACTTGGAGAACTAGCTCGTAAAGTAGTTGAGTATTATGAGTCTACTGGTAAACTCGTATTTAAGGTCGACGATAAAGGCTCTATAGTTGAAGTAGTATGGAAAGTCGATGAAATTTAACCTTAAATACTAAGTATCCAATATATCATTATCTGGAGATGAAGTAAGTGTTCCAGTACCGACGTCTATCTAGTCTACTTCTGGATGAGGACTTTCGCCCCTTCTGATCCCCTTTGACCCTAAGTTAATTTATTAGTGTTCGTATTCTATTCCATTCACCCGGGTGTTAGAGTCTCTTGAAGGCTCTAGACAAGTTTGCTCAACTACTAGTAGATTATTGTGTGAATGTAAAGAAACTGGATGAAGTAGTTATATCTGCAAGTTATGAAGCCTATCCACTTGTACGTGAACTATATCGTGCTATAGTTGAACGTGGTGGTTATCCAAGACTTCTTGTAAGCGATGAAGTTCTTCAAGAAATATTTTATCGATATGCTTCTGAGGAATTATTGGAGTACCTATCGCCTATAGATAAATATATTGTTGAGAACATAAATGTTAGGATAAGTATACTATCACCAACGCATACTAAGCCGTTGGTAAACATTGATCCTGAAAGGATGAAGAAGCGTAGTATAGCTCTTAGACCACTAACAGAAATCTTCATGAAACGTGATGCTGAAGGCAGTCTTCGATGGGTCGTAACAGCTTATCCTACCAGGGCTATGGCTCAAGAAGCAGGTATGAGTCCTCTGGAATTCGAGGACTTCGTCTACCACGCATTAAAACTTCATGAAAAAGACCCTGTAGAAGCCTGGATAAAGCAGGCTAAGTGGCAAGAAAAGATAGTAGGGTTTCTGAATAAGGCTTCAGAGATAAGGATCGTAGCCGAGGATACTGATTTACTACTAAGAGTTGATGGTCGTAAGTGGATAAACGATGATGGTAAAAAGAATATGCCTGGTGGAGAAGTATTTACAGGTCCACATGAGGATGCTACTGAAGGCTACATAGAGTTTACTTACCCAGCTGTTTGGCGTGGAGTAGAAGTTGAAGGTGTTAGACTAGTATTCAAAAAGGGTATGGTTGTTGAGGCAAAAGCTAGACGTGGAGAGGAATTCCTTAAGAAAATGCTAGAAGTAGATGAAGGAGCTAGAAGGCTAGGTGAAGCAGCCTTTGGCTTAAACTACGATGTGACAAGGTTTACAAAAGAAATATTATTTGATGAAAAAATAGGTGGTACAATACATTTAGCCCTAGGAGCAGCATACCCAGAGACAGGCGGCAAGAATATTTCAGCAATACACTGGGATATGGTAAAGGATATGAAGAATGGTAAGGTATATGTTGATGGAGACCTAGTATACGAGAATGGTAGGTTCTTAAAGGATGTTATAAGCTAGCTTTACCTCAAATAACCATTACATACAATGTTTTTATCACATCTTACCCATATATGAGAAATGCGTGGAAACTCTAGTCAATCTAAAAAATGCTTTAATAGCACATTAGGCTAAGTAGATTATACTTGAGCTCCAGCAAGATACATTAAAGCTATTGGAGATATAGTACTAGTTTCGTCAGAATATACTTTAGAGGAGGAATTCGGAAAGGCTGAAGCAGCAACGCAGCAAAGCTGCTAGAAGGAGAGGAGAAATAGTTATACCTAGCTATCCCTCATGTGGTGCACCATTGATATATTATAATGGTAAAATAATGTTGTCGAAGGTGTAGGATGTATGCAACTGTATCTCCGGAAGAACTAGAGAGTGTTCCAACACGTCCTCGTTGTAGAGAATATTTATCATACATTGAGCAATATAGTAAATGGTACTGCTATAATTGTGAATGAGTATGTAGATTTATGAGACTAGGCTTAGTATATCATCTATTAGCTTATATGGGTCGTCATGGAATACGTATATAGTAGGCTCTAGTCCTATAGCACCTCTATCAGCAATTACTGTCTTAGGCTTCTTTATCTTCTTCAAAGCTCCTATTATCTTTTTATATTGTTCTTGTGGATTATCGCTTGGCCCTACAACTAGAACTTCATAGCCTAGTTCTCTAAGTTTATCAATGTATTCTTGCTTATACTTGATGTTTATCACCGCATTTATCCTAGTATTAATGCTACGTGCCTCTAGTAGTAATGTCGCTAAATACCTGCTACCACCATAGGATGGAGAACCTACTGCTACGGTGCTTTTATCTGTTTTCACAATCCTACCAGGTATTGCTATGGTTTCCTGAATACTTCTTGCTCTAGGTGGAGCGTATACTATGTTAGTACCTATTTCTGGTACAAGTTCTACTGCATTAGGATTCCTCGTAAACTTCTCAACTAGGTCTTCTACAAGCTTAATGTAAGAATCTGTTACCTTGTAATGGAATAGTTCATGACATATACTGCAATCTCTACTTAAACTTGGTGTAAGCCTATGGTGTAGACCACACAGTTTTCGTGTTGCTAGTATCTCATTAAGTATTGACGTAAAAGCGTACATGAATTCTAGTTGCGAGTTTCGTGACGCGATTAAACTGTAGATGTATTTTTCTATTTCTTCAAGACTTAAGCCTGCTTTTTCAAGTTGTCGTATATAGTATTCTCTATCTTTGGATAAATAATTATTTACCATTGCCTGGCTTATTCCAAACAATTTTGCTATCTTTACTTGACTTAAGCCACGTGAGCTTAATTCTAATGCTACTAGAGCTCTAAGGTAGGGCACAATATATTTCACTATTAGTTCATGTGGAGTCAATCAAATCCCTCGAATTAGCGTATTGTTCACTCGGTTATAAATGTATCTATAACGAGGTTTTATTGCTATCGGTCTATGCTATTTTGGCTATCTCATCTAGTAAACCCTTGATCCACGGTTTCTCCAACTCCTTAGGATTAACAACAGGATGAGTATCGATTGCCTTAATGGGCTTGATTAATCCCAGAATATCACTAGTAGTTGTTGCTAAAGGATTCCTTATCTCACCTACTAAGTTCAAAGCTCTTCTATATTTATCTCCAGGGTATAGTGCTATCTTACCTGGTGCAACAGCAACAACTACATCTACCTCTATTGATGATGGTGTAGGTGCAGCAGCATCATTATATGACTCAATCACTACCA
>CAYUVB010000069.1:0-5971 GCA_964448055.1 uncultured Desulfurococcales archaeon
CAAAGATTGCTTTAAGAGGAAAACGCATAATATCAAGCTAAACCAATTCGTTAAAGATAGTTCTAATATGCGTGGTGTTACGTGTTTTGACAAGTAAACGTTTGAGTAAAATATATACTCGTAGTGGTGATGACGGCTATACGTTCTTTCCATTATTTAAGGGTACACGTGTGTCTAAGGATCATATAGTATTAGAAGTTATTGGTACCATAGATGAATTGAACTCATTCATAGGTCTAGCAAAAAGCCTCTTACCCGAGGATAACAAACTAAATAATGTAGTTGATGAATTAAAACACATACAAAATAAGTTGTTTCACCTAGGATCAATGATAGCAGGTTACAGTGGGAAAGCAAGGATAGTAGAAGAGGACGTAAAATGGCTTGAGGAAAAAATAGATAGTATATCAGATGAGATAAACTTGAAGGAATTTGTATTACCGGGTGGCCATCCAGCTGCTGCTGCACTCCATGTTGCAAGGACCGTCTGCCGTCGCCTAGAACGTAGATTGGTATCATTGATGAAGCTATTACCAGGATTAATTGACCCCATAATATTAAAGTATGTTAATAGACTAAGCGATTATTTATTTGTTCTATCCCTTTACATAAATAAAGTAGTAGGTGCTAGTGAAGATAGAGTAGTCTTCAAGTAAACTAGGGTAAACTAAAATATAGGAGCCTAGTGTATCATCTATCTAATCCCAGGAAGAAGGTTGCGGTGAAGATTATTGAAGAAAATAGTTGTTGTAAATGATGATGGTATACATAGTCCTGGTTTATGGGTTCTCTATGAGGCTGTTAAAGAACTTGGAGAGATCTTTATTGTTACGCCTTTAGAACCTAAATCTGCTATAGGGCTTGGTCTTACTCTACATAAACCTATTCGTATAGAGGAAGTAGTTATCAATGGCGTTAGAGTCTATGGTATTAATGGCACACCTAGTGATGCTATACATATTGCTAGGGATGTAATAGTTGGTAACTTTGATCTACTTGTCTCTGGAGTTAATATTGGTGCAAACATTAGTATGCAAGATATATTAGCATCAGGTACTCTTGGTGCAACATTTGAAGCTGCATTTCTAGGTATCCCTGCTATTGCTTTTTCTGCAGACGTTCCTGATTCTAAACGCTTCCTTAACGAAAATTATCGTAAACTGTTAATCAATGCTATAAAATCTATTGTGAAATATTTAGTAGACAATGGTTTTCCAGAGAACATTGATGTAATAAATGTTAATTTCCCTAAGGAGTTTAGAGGTATAATACGCATTGCTCGTCCGGCAAGAATTAGGTGGAGACAATGCCTTGAGAAAAGAATTGATCCTAGAGGTAGATCATATTATTGGTTATACGGTGAATACATAGAACCAGAACCAGATACAGATGCTTATGTTGTTCTAGTTGAAAAAGGGATATCTATTACACCGCTACGCTTGGATCTTAGCGTTAGGAGCCCTGATACCTATAAAGGGTTAGAGAAATTAGCTAAATACTTGGAGAGAAACATTGGAAGACATAATCAGTGAATACAATAAGCTAGTAGAAGAAATTTCGAAATGCACCAAATGCCCTCTACACCGAAGTAGAAGAAACCCTGTACCTGGTGAGGGAAGTATTAATGCTGAGATAATGTTTGTTGGTGAGGCACCAGGTGAACGAGAGGATGCTACAGGTAGACCATTTGTTGGCGCTGCAGGTAAATTCCTTGACCAATTACTAGCTAGTGTTGGATTACGAAGAGAAGAAGTATACATAACCAATATAGTTAAATGTCGTCCTCCAGGTAACCGTGATCCACGTGAAGAAGAAGTTAATGCTTGTACACCTTACCTATGGAGACAAATAGCTCTAATAAAACCCAAGGTTATCATAGCTCTTGGTAGACATGCAGCTAAAGTACTTTACTCAAAAGCAGGGCTTAAATGGTCTAACATGACCCGTATGCACGGAAAAGTAGTTGAAGCAACCATAGATGGCCATAATGTATTATTAGCTGTAACCTATCATCCTGCTGCAGCACTATACAATCCAAGGCTTAGAAATACTATCGAAGAGGACTTCAAGAACATATTCCGTGAGGTAAGGAAAGATGCTGGAAAAGAAGAGAAAACCACGCGTAGCCTGCTAGATTTCTTTAAGAAGACTTCTTAATTCTTTCAATATCTCTGGGTAAAGCTATCTTCGAACCTAAGTATAATCCAACTATGAATGCAAGTCCCATACCTACGCCCATAGCTACTATAATGTAATAATATGTTGTTAAGGGCATAGCTGAAGATATAGATGTTGCTGGCAAAGCTATCTGTTTTAAGCTTATAGTGATATTAGAATATGCTAACATAATTGGTGTTAGATAGGAATCAGCCATAGCTATCATTTGTGCTGCCACATACGGGTCATCCACCCATCTAGAATACTCAAGGTAGGCTGTAGCCATTATTAAGCGTATATTCCTTGACACAAGCCTCTCATTATACAATGCAACTGTTTCACGGTACCCCTCAAGGGCTTTCTCAATAATAGTTCTGTTAAGTAGTTTTGTAAGCGTTATATCTATCTTCAATGGACTATATATTCTTGATGCAAGTTCTGCAGCATAAGCATATGTTAGTTCAGGTATACCCAGCTTAGCTACTTGCTTAAGTTCATTAAAGACTTCATCCAGGTCTTGAGCTTCCCTTTCAGATCCCGTTGTCTCTACTACTATCGAGCGAACGTATTTGTATGCTAGTTCAGCATAATCATATGCGTATTCAGCTATTCTCTTCGCTAAAGTATCGTTTATTTTAACTGGATTGACTAGACACGCATATCTTCTAATATCATACCAGTATTCGGCAGTACTAATCCTTGCATCAATATATGCTATTAGCCTTGCCTTATCTAATAATGTTCCTACGGTTTTAATAGCTTTAAGAGAACGATATGCATCATAGAATCTATACCATGCCGCTGCTATAACCTCAAACTCACCTAAACAATCATACTTTGCAGTTATCAATGTAGTATTTAACTCATCGAGCCTATTCATTAGCCTACGTATCTCCTCATTAACACTAGTTTTACCTGATAATAGGTCGGCATAGGTTTTCAAGCTGCTAAGATTAACGTATGCTGTAAAAGCTAAGCTTGCTGCTGAGTAGAAATCTCCTTTACTTAGCGCTTGAAGTGCTTCCTCAAGCCTGTCTTCTACAAAACTCCTAGTACTATTAATTATCCAGAACTCTATTCCAGCGCGTACTGCTTCATCTATTATGTTTTTCAAGGATGATTTCACATTACTTATTACCCTGTAGGCGTATTCTTGAAATTCTTCTCCTATAGGTAATGGTACTTTAGGCATAGTTGAAGTCGTTATTCTTCTACCAGTAGCTTCATAGTAAGCTTCGAGTACATTTGCTACTGGTTTTATGGTTATGTTTAGTAGCTTCACCTTACTGTATACTGGTGGGCTAAGTATATTGTATGGTGCTACCATTTCGGTTAGGCCATAGTGTTTAGTGGCATTGGCTTTTATCACTAATCCAGCTACACCCTCAACACCACCATCTCCTGATAAAGCCCCAGTCATAGATAGATTATGTTTTATTTCATCACCTAGTATAGCTGACATTAACAGTACTGCAAATGCTGCACCTGCGCTAGGGCCAGCTATTCTTCCATGTGTTTCTATAACTATATGGTAAGTATATCCTTGTTTAATGCCAATTATTTTATCTACTACTAGTAGTGCTAGCTTCGCTGCATAGAGGGTATCTTCTGCAATATATTCTGGCCCTTCAACTACTACATCAGTTGTATTAGATTTCGTTACATATAATCCTATTTTAATAACACTACCTTCACCTTTCTCCTCATCTATGACTGATGGTACGTAAATGTAGTTTAAGTACTCGAGGTTACTGTTTTGAGCAATAGCTATAGGGTAGAATAATTGTACTGCTATTAGTATAAGCAATACTATAACCACATGCTTCAAGGGGTTAATAACACCTCATTGCTATCCGGGACTTATGTCGTTAAGGCTAATAAATTATAAAAAGAGTTCAATCCATTGATACGAATATACAGTAATTTATATGTTATCCATTACTTATAGTTGGAAAACATCTTTGAGTGCTCTCTTGAATTCCTCAAATGCTTCTTTACCCCAAGCTACAAGTATTATCTCCTTAAGCTTTGTACCCTTATCTACATGTTCCTTTACTACTTCAAGCATTTTCTTAGCAGCATCATAGTATGGTACTCCTCCTACTCCAGTACCCATTCCTGGGAAGGCAATAGATTCCAGTTCTAGCTTATCTGCTAAGAGCAATGCTGCTCGCGTGGCTTTTTCAACATTTTCAAGTCCTATTCTCATAGCGGGTCTCTCCATTGTTGGAGCATGGATAACGTATTTTGCTTTAAGTTTTCCAGCAGTTGTTGCTACAGCTTCACCTACGGGTACTGGAGCATATCTTCTTGCTTCCTCTTCTATTTCTATACCACCCTTCCTCTTTATAGCACCAGCTACACCACCACCCATTATCATAAGACTATTAGCTGGGTTGACAATAGCGTCTACATCTAATTCTGTTATATCACCCTCTGCTACACGTATACGTACATTCTTGTATATGGTTTCAGAGACCATATTACCACCACTAATAGCTAAGTATTTTATCTAGGATAAACATTTTACGAAGAACGGTATAGAGGTTAAGATACTTTGATCAAGATAGTAGTATTAGATCTTGATGGAACAGTATGGGATCATCTCGATGCCTCCAGTTTAGTAGAACCATTAAAGCTGATAGACTATAACATAGTAGTTGATAGTAAAGGCGGGAGATTAAGCCTTCACCCACATGTACGCTGGTTTCTTGAGAATGTTTCTAAACTAGATATTCCATTAGCTATTGCTAGCTGGAATAACCCTACAATAACGATTAAGGTATTGGAACTATTAGGAGTTAAGAATTATTTTCAATATCTGGGCATTGAACCTCATCCCCATAAGTACAAGATTTTACTGAAGATAATGGAATGGTACAAACGTTCACATGGAAGTATTCACCCACGTGAAATACTCTACGTAGATGATAGGAGAATACATCTAGATGAAATACACAGATATGTAGGTGATGTCTCATTCCTTCAAATGTGGAAAGATATAACGGGTTTCCGTGAATTATATGAGTACATTCTACTAAATATATGATCTAAGCTTATATGTATTTAAACTCATTAAGCGATGTCCCAATATTCCTAGTCTTAACAAATGTGTATATAGCTTTGATAACGGTAATCCAACAACACTATAATAGTCTCCGTGCACCTCCTCCACTAATAGACCTCCTAAATCCTGTATCCTATACCCACCTGCCGCTCCAAATGGTTCACCAGTAGAGATATACCACTTTATCTCTTCTTCCGATAACTCCTTAAACTTAACTAATGCTTCGCCGACATCTATTATATATTGAGTTCTACCGTTAACATATGATATTATCGCTAGACCAGTATAGACTTTATGCCATCTACCACTAAGTGTCTTTAAAATAACATAAGCTTCATTAACATCTCGTGGTTTACCGATAAACTGGTCGTCTAGGACTATTATTGTATCAGCACCAATTACCACAAAGTCATTCTTAACTCTCCTTGTAAGCCTCTTATACACGTATGAGGCTTTATGTGATGCTCTAAGCATAGCTGTAAATCTAGCATCACTTGAAGATACATTCTCTACCCAGCTAGGAGGCTCCATTACTAAGGGCTCTAAACCTATTTTCTCTAGTAATTCTCTTCTTCTAGGACTACTAGAAGCAAGTACTATAATAACCAATAATAGCACCTGTAGTATTACCTACATATATAGAATAGTTTATGAAGCGTATAACATTTACTACCATAGCCATAATGTACTTCAAAAGCATGTATCCTATTGTTTTCCCTTCAGTTTACTATTAAGGTTTAAGCTTAA
>CAYUVB010000070.1:0-5351 GCA_964448055.1 uncultured Desulfurococcales archaeon
TATTTTCTACCTCTAATACAACTATTGGAAGGGATCTAATTATTGCCGAGCAGTTTGACACATGATAAACGTATTTGGGAGCATCCAATCATAACTTTTAAGCGTGGTAGAAAGGTAAAATTCTACTTTAACGGTATGGAAGTAGAAGCCTATGAAGGAGAAAGTGTTGCAGCAGCTCTCTACGCTATAGGTATAAACGTTTTCACTAAGAGTATCAAGCTTGAAAGACCACGTGGAGCGTTTTGTATGATTGGTAAGTGTAGTAGCTGCTTCATGAAAGTCGACGGTGTACCTAATACAAGAACTTGTATCGAGCCTGTTAGAGATGGTATGAGGGTGGAAGTGCAAGAGGGACTAGCAGATATTCCTCCAAGTAATCCTCCCTTCGAAGCTGAAGATGAAGAAGTCCTAGAGGACGTAGACGTTCTTGTTATTGGTGGTGGTCCTGCTGGTTTAGCAGCAACCATAGCTCTTGCCAAGTATGGGTTAAACATAGTCTTAGTTAACGAGCATTTTAAACTTGGAGGCCAACTGGTTAAACAGACACACAAGTTCTTTGGATCCAAAGAACTCTTCGGTGGACTTAGAGGATTCCAAGTTGGTGAGGAGCTTGCCAAGAAGGTTAAGGAGTATAGTAATGTGAGGATTCTACTACAAACCACTGCATACGGCATCTTCCGTGGTGGATGGGTAGGCTTAATGGGCAAGAAGAAGCTTTACCGCGTTAAACCACGGTACATTATAGCTTCCACGGGTGCTAGTGAAAGATACCTAGCATTTCCCGGTAACGATCTTCCCGGTGTTATGGGAGCTGGCGGTGCTCAAACATTAATGAATGAATACGGTATACTACCAGGTGAAGAAGTACTCGTCGTTGGTTCAGGTAATGTTGGAGTAATAGTCTCTTATCAACTCTTACAAGCTGGTGCTAGGGTTAAAGCTATAGTAGAAATCTTACCACATATTGGTGCTTGGTTTGTACATGCTGCCAAGGTTAGAAGATATGGTGTACCAATACTAACAAGGCACACAATTAAGGCTGCATGGGGCAAGGAGAAAGTTGAAGGAGCAACCATAGTCCAGGTAGACGAGAAGTTCCAGCCCATACCTGGTACGGAAAGAGGCATACCATGTGATCTAGTACTAATTGCCATAGGATTAACACCTGATACTAGACTTTTCGCTCAAGCAGGAGCCGTTATGAGGTGGATACCCGAACTAGGCGGACTTGTACCACTAAGGACACGTTATCTCGAGACAAGCATTCCAGGAATGTATGTTGCTGGCGATGCATCAGGTATAGAGGAAGCAACTACAGCTATAATTGAAGGCGAAATAGCAGGTCTTGATATAGTTGTACGTGAAAAGAATATAGAAGAAGCACGTGAACGTAGAGAGAAATTATACAAGTTCTTATGGGACGAATACCGTATGTCACCAGTTGTAGCAAGAGCTAGAGAAGGCAAACTAAAAGCAACTGTTAGCGATGAAGAGATGGAAGAACTTAGAAAGAAGTATCCTTCACCTATTTTCAATCCACATGCTTCTCCATAAAAGAGTTAGGTGTAATAGACTATGTCCACACATGTACCTGAATACAAGAAGACGGGAGTAATAACTATAGAAGAACTAAGACAAATGGGACTAATACCACCTGAAGAAAGATTGAAGAAGGGCCCAGTTGCTATAGCTGAATGCCCTGAGGAAATACCTTGCAATATATGTGTTGATGCATGCCCACTCAAAGCAATATCTATGGAGACTATTAATGGTATTCCCAAGATAGACTGGAATAAGTGTATTGGATGTGGCGTATGTGTATCTAAGTGTCCTGGACTAGCGATATTCGTAGTAGACTTATCTAAGCCTGATAAGGCATATGTTACGCTACCTCATGAGTTCTTGCCAACACCAAAGGAGGGTAAGGAGGTAGTACTACTTAGCCGCTATGGTGAACGTGTGGGAAAAGGTAAGGTTGTAAAGGTTTGGGAATATAATAGAACATGGGTTGTAACAGTAGAAGTCCCAAAAGAACTAGCTATGGAGGTGAGAGCTATATGGGTAGAGAAGTAACGGAGAAAAAACAACCCATAATAATATGCAGATGTAAGGATATCACATTAGAGGATGTTGAACGAGCAATAGAGGAGGGAATAACTGACCTAGAAACTCTTAAGAGAAGACTAGGACTAGGTATGGGGCCTTGTCAAGGTAGAACATGTATACCACTAGTACTAAGCATCATGGCTAGGAAGCTTAAGAAGAAACCAGAAGAACTCATGATCCCACGAGTACGTGCACCAGTTGTCCCTATACCAGTAAACCTTCTACTAAAATCAATTGATACACGAGAAGATAAAGGTGAGTAAGGTTATGATCAAATCTCATATACTTATTATTGGTGGGGGAATCTCTGGGTTATCTATAGCCTATAATTTAGTTGAAAGAGGAGTTAATGATATAGTCGTTGTCGAGAAAAGCTATATTGGCGCAGGTTCTACTGGTAGATGCGCTACTGGAATAAGAGCATCATTTACATCAGAAGAACATGTTGTTCTCATGAAGCATAGTATAGAGTTATGGAAGAAATATGCTGATGGCGAACTAGGAAGATACGGACTATACTATGATCAAGGTGGATATATTTGGATAGCATCTAGAGAAGAAACAGCTGAAATGTTTGAGAAATTAGTGAAGCTACATAACTCGTTGGGTGTACCTACACGTATCATAGGTATAGATGAATTAAAAGAGAAAGTACCACCGATAAAAACCGATGGCATAGTTAGCGTTATGTTTGACCCAACCGCTGGTAAATCCTATCCTTTTGACACCTTGTTTGCATTTTATAAAGCATTAAGGGATAAAGGTGTTAGAATAGAAGTTCATACAGAAGTTAAGAAACTTACTGCTAAGAATGGAAAAATAACTGGGGCTGAAACAAGTAAAGGAGTAATAGAAGCTGATATAGTCGTTGTAGCTGCTGGAAGCAATTCACGCGATCTACTTAAACCACTAGGTATAGATATTCCGATAAAGAATATGCCACGACACGTTATGTTAACCGAAGCCTATAAGCCAGCATTTAGACCATTGGTTATAGACTGGGATACACCAGGAGTACCTTATATAGTTCAGACAAAGGAAGGTAACTTCTTCATAGGCCGTGATGTAGAAGAAGAACCAGAGTTATCGCTGTATTCACAAAGAATAGACTTTATGGCCAAGGCCGTAAAGCCTCTGATAAGATTCTTCCCATGGCTAAGGAATACTAGAATACTAAGGTACTGGGTAGGATACTATGTAACAACACCAGACCACCACCCAATATATGGTCCGGTTGAAGGCTATGAAAACCTCTACATAGCCACCGGGTACAGTGGTCACGGGTACATGATGGGACCCATAACTGGTAGGTTAATAGCAGAATGGATACTAGAGGGTAAACCTTCAATACCTCAAGCATTAAGATTAACACTTGATAGATTTGAAAAAGGAGAACTAATCAAAGAGTTAGCTGTAGTAGGTTAATTCGTTCCTACATACCACATATGCACTACTTTTTATACCATCCTCAATAACCACTTTCATAATGATACAACATTCACCATTGACCAGCCATTCGTTCAGCAAAAGCAAAGAGAATATAGGATCGAAATATAGGGTTTATTATTCTCATATGGAAATTCTACATATAATTGCTAACCATACTAGCAACTTCAAAAAGCCTAGAACACATATTGTCTAGATCCACTAAAGCTTGTTTATCATCCATGACCTCGCCATAATTATACGCGTGTGCCCTTACACCTCTATGGCATATTATCATCTCGTGTTTTAATCCCCAATTATATATCGCTACTATGGCCGTGTCTAGACCATATCCTCTTCCAACAACTATTGCACCCAATACCTTATTGCGTAGAAACCCACGGATACACCACGTCCTATCGATGAACCTCTTTACAAGACTGGGTACATTGTCGAAGTAGACAGGGGTTGAGATGATTATAATATGACTTTTAAGGAGAAGGGGAATTATCTTAGTACTCATATCATCTCTAATACAACACTTCTTTATCTCGATACAGCGACGACAACCAACACAATCATCTATCTTATGCTTTCTTAGCTCTACGACTTTTACCTCAACACCTTTATCAACAAGTAGGGATGCTGCTCTCTGTGCGAGCAATAGGCTATTACTCTGCACTCTCGTAGAACCAGATATTATCAACGCCCTAATATCTCTGACCACTACATCCATCACCAGTGTACTCCCTAGCATTTCCTCTAAGAAACTTTTCAACAGCCTCTACGGCATTTCTTGCATCAACTTGAAAGATCCTAACACCTCTACTACGTAGTTCTTGAATAGCTTTTCTCCCTATTCCACTACTCACAGATATTATAATAATGTCAGCCCCCATTTCAGCAAAATACTCGCCTGGCTTAGCTCCCCTATAGCGAGGATTCTCAATACATTTCTCATCTTTGATTACATCTGCCTCTACAATAAACAGTACATAATAGTTTGCTCTCCCAAAATGGGTTACCATTATTTTATTATTACAATCTTCTACTGGTATAACTATCATCATGAAACCCCACCACGAGAGGTTTAACTACTTCTAACTATTTTTATCATTTGCTGGTTTATGTAATATTTTCAGCCTTAACATACATGGATCACACCGTATATAATTAATCCAAGTTCTTCAACATTCATGTATGTATGTATGCTTTAGATCCCATGGTTTTACACATGCAACCCTCGGATTCGCAGAAAGACTTATCATAGTTCTTGACGCATAAAAACAATAATGATTCCATTATGAAAACAATAGATAGTATAATACTAAAGAGACCACTACACTAGATTCGGTTACAAGAGCTTACTTAGTGCGTCGTAGACTACGAAGGCCCCGGCACCTATGATTGCTAACGCATAGACTAGCCTCAGTAACCATGGCGGTGACTTAACTGATAGCTTCGCACCTACCCAGGAAGCTATGAGAGTCGGTATGCCTATGGATATTAGCAACACCAAGTTCATGAAACCGTTTATCGTGAGTACTGCTGACCCCATGCTCGCAGTAGCTATCATCTGAGCACTTGACGTGCCTACAGCTACGTGTGTTGGATAAGCTAGCGCCATGAATATGGGTACGTAGTAAATACCCCCACCGAAGCCGCATAGACCCGTAGCGAAGCCTGCAAGAAACATCAATGTAGCAAGCTTAGGTCCAGACTCCAGTTGCTTAGCCTCCTTCACTGTGATTCTCCTAGCTAGTGCTTTTCTAGCCTTCAACGTCTTATAAGCTACGTAGATACCTATACCCACACATGCC
>CAYUVB010000071.1:0-5045 GCA_964448055.1 uncultured Desulfurococcales archaeon
ACATACTTGAATGGTGAAAGAATTAAACCTGGACAAAAGGTATTGTTGAAGCCTGGTGATAGTTTTCAGCTGGGTAAACTAGGGCCAGTATTCATGTTGACTATGAGGAGGATTGAGGGAGAGACTATTGTGTTAAAGGAAGGTGTACCTACGCTTATGCCTAAGTAATTAGCTAAGAAATTAGCAGGAGTAGAGGGTATGCAGATAGAATCTTATGATGAGTCTTCAGCTTTAGTCGTACCTAGATTCTATGGTGATAAGAAGATCGTAGCTGGAAAACTAGTGGTGTACTCGGAGAAACTATTTGAGAGGGAAAGGGTTCTGAAGACGTTATTCCACGTAGAAAGTATAGTATCGGATGCATTAGAGTATATAAGAGAGCGTTAGGATATAGAGGCTGCAAAGTCTATTCTACTGAAGTTATAGTTAAGAGCATACTGTGATCTAATAAAAAGAATTGGAGAGAAGGAAGTACAAAGAGTATACCATGAATTATTTAAGTTCATAAAAATGGATATCGTGGACATGGAGGCTGTAGCTAGGAGGCTACAAGTGCTTAAGCACTTGATTAGAGAGTTCATAGAGAACTTTTAACAAGATCTCATAATCTTGGATTGCGGTATAATAAGAATCTCAATTCTATCCTTTCCACAACGTCAAAATACCATGATTCGTTAGCTAAGGTTACTTAGCTTAATTTGAAGAGAAAACTTTGTTGATGAACCTGTAGAATACATGGTATTGAAAAAGAGTTGTATTAATTTAGAAAAATATCGTATTTACTCATTGTATTACTTCTATTTACTTTCCTCTAACATTACTTGTCCTACTTGCTGTAGTTCTGGTAGTTGGTATGCTTTTATTTTACTAGATGATATTGTGTATATTATGTCGTCTATGTATATTTGTCTTAGTGCTCCTGGATGATCTAGGTAATCAATGTATCCTAGCTTCATGGAGTTAGGATCTATTTTTATTACATGTACTCCTCCTTTCTCTATTACCTTCTTTGTACCATCTTCTATTACCATCATAGTCCTGCTTTCTCCTGGGAATAGTACTAGGTTGTGTTTACGGTCTAGTAAGAATGCGTGATGTCCTCCTGGGCTAATGAATACTGGTGACCAATGGTCATCGAGTATTATTTGGCTTATCTGTTCTATTGATGCATCAGGGTTTATCTTGTAGGTTGTTAGCCTTAGTCTACGGTCGTCTGTAAATCCTAGTCCTAAGAGTATGGTTTCATTCCATGGGTGAAGGTATTCGTCAAATCCTGGTCCTTTACGGTAGCCTAGTATTTCTGGTTTCCTTGGATCTGATAGGTCTATTACGAATAATGGGTCTACTGTACGATATGTTACGATGTATAGTCTTGGCCCCATAAACCTTACTCCATGTACTCGTTCGCCATCTGCTATGCCTTCAAGTCTTCCGATTAGTTCTAGTGTTGTAGCATTTAATGTATATAGGTTAAAGCCCCTATTCCATCCGCGTTGTAATGCTATTCTAAGTACTCCATTGTATACGTCGACTCCGAATTGATTGGTAATCATACCCTCTAGTACATTAAAAGCCTCTACTCTTAGTGTACTATTTCTCGATGAAATATAGACTACTGCTGTCTCACCATACTTTGATGGTTCAGGTATTGTTATGTTCTTTAAGATCTCTCTCAACTCATCTAGGTTCTTGGCTTCTTTTATCTTCTCTACTATCTCCTCTGTTAATGGTAGTATCCTATACCAATAAGCAGGTGCTAGTATATAGACATCGCCATCCGAGGTCATGTATATGAATCTAGCTGTAGCACCCATTACCGACACCGCACTACGATTACCTGTTGAAATATCTAGTAGCATTACATTAGTTGCTTGATCAATAGGTAATCCTATGATGGCTGTTGCTTCTTCTGGTATAGGTCCCCAGCTCGTATATGCTCTTGGTAATCTAGGCTCAACTATCTTAGCACCATAATACATTATCCTAGGGACATAGTATATTCCTTCACGAGCTACAACAACCAATTTACTCTCGGCCAGCCTTGAGTCAACAAGATTACCTGTAACCCATGCATAGTCTAATAATTCACCATTGCTACTGTATAATAGTATCCACGTCGTAGGATATAGTATATATGCTGGTATTTGGGTTTCATTAAGAGTAGTACTTTCATAGAATATGTAACTATGGGGATAGTAGGTTTCGGCAACAACTATTATTCTGCCTCCAGTAAAGTATAGACCTCTCACCCTAACGGATAGATATTCTGATACAACAGGTATTGTTATATTACCATAACCTACTTTAACCTCTATTGGACCAGTAATGTTCCGTATATCGCTTGTAACATTAATTATGTACTCCTTCTCCATGTTGTCCACTGGATAAGCTCTAACAATATATACTGCACCTCCCGCTACAACGAATATGTGTGTTCCATTAGTTTTAACTATATCATGCTCGTCAACACCAAATACTTGTACATTAGTTGTAGAATACTCTGGAACACCTATCTCAGCTACAGGAGTAGGTGATGGTACAGGTGCTGGTATAGTCGCTGTTGTTACAACTGCAGCTTTCTCCACTAGGGAGTATAGCCCTCTAAAATCATGTACTGGTATACTATATTTCTCTTGGAGTTCTACTAGTGCTTTCCATAAATCCCTAAACTTGACCGAGATATTAGCTACTTCATCTGATACTTCACCGTATCCTCCACTAAAACTAACATTAACATAAGGCAATGTTATCGTACTTGTAGGCGAACATACCGGAATAATCATGGTCTTAGTTTCAGTGGAGCTTATCACCGATGTTATAGTAACTGTTTGCGCACCAGTAAAATAGGATGATAATAAAGCACCTATGAATACTGATGCAACAATAGTTATCCCTAGAATAGCTACTATTATTACATTAGATTTACCTTCCATATTATTAGACACCCAAATTTAAACCTCTAAGAAGAATATGGGTAACCGCCCCTAGTTAATACCAATCCCTAGCACATATTGAACTAGGGTCTCGAACACCGAAATGGAATAGATATAATAAAATATTTCTACCGGAGATAATCCTCTTTCAAGACCATTTGCTCTATGCTCTCTAATAATTCTGTTAATTTTCTTAGGGCTTCCTCTGGTAATATAGCATCCTATATAGCAACATAAGCGAATAAGCCTATGCATTCTCCTCCAACCCATTTTTCTTGATGATCTTGTAGCTTAATGATCCTTTAAAGGAAGTGTACCTTCCATCCACGAATATTGGATCTTCTTATAGGTCTTGACAACTTACTTGAGGTAATATTGTTGCGTCAAAACTCCCAAACACCATGGATACCTTGAAAACCGTTATCGGCAAGTTTAAACCTCTCAACCTCTCCATGATCAATTACATCCCTTCACCTTTTCGGGAGATTATGGGTCTATTACTACAATATATGTCCGGGTACCTTGTCTAGATACCTCCTCGGCTACATCATAAACTGTAGGTCAAAACAATCTGCAGTAAGGACATTTAGTTGATAGGAGTACAACTAATGCTATCCTCTTCTGTCATGGGCTCTTTGCTTAGATATACTTCAACAAGATCTTCATCCTTTACTAGGTATACTCTGGTTTAAGGCATAGGTATGCTTGTAGTATTAACGGCAAGATATTGATATACAAGGAAACTTACAACTACTACAAGATTACTAGAAACGCTAACAAGACTTTAGTCAAGCACAGCGTCTGTCATGTAGGACTAGCTATCTATACTTATGAGAATCGGTAGCGCTATTAATAAAGGCTAGCATATTTCATAGACATAACGTCATAACATGATGGGTTATAGGTTCATGAGTAAAGAATATAAGGATTCATATAAGTAATACTTCTTCAGATCTTGAGGTGTGAGAAGAACTTGCGTAAATGTTTTGTCGTACTAGCTTCTCCTATACACGATAAAAGTGCTGTTGAAGAAGTTGCTTCAAGGTATTTTAAAGTATTAAGAAATAATATAGTCGACTTAGAATACAAGGGGCTGATAACTGATTCTGCTAGAATAAATGAGTTAAAGAACTATGATATAATTATAGCATTAATAGCTACGGGGGGCTCAGAACAGCTAATAATAGACACAGCGTTCCTTAAGAAGCCAGTTCTATTAATAGCTCATTCCTCTATGAATAGTCTTCCGGCTTTACTGGAAGCTAAGCCCATAGTAGATCGTGTTAATAGTAGATCGTGGGTTCTCTTCTCATTATCTCCGCAGGATTTAGAGGAGAAAATAAGTAGAATAGTTAATGGAATAGAGAAAGCGATCAGTTTGAAGGACTTAAAGCTAGGATTAGTAGGTGGAATTAGTTCCTGGCTAGTATATAGTAGAGTTGATCCTTGGCTTGTAAAAGAGAAGTTTGGTATCAAAATAATCGAGGTATCCCTAGATGAAGTATATGATGCATATAATAAGGTTAGTGAAAGAGATATAGCAGATTTAGCAAACAAGATAATGGATCAAGCAGAGAGAATTGAGACATCCAAGTCAAGGGTTCTCAATGCCTTAAAACTATATAAGGCGTTAAGAAGTATAATAGAACGATTAAAACTGAATGCAATAACGGTAAAGTGCTTCGACATAATAATGTCGTTGAATACAACAGCTTGCCTAGCATTAGCCATATTGAATAATAAGGGAATAGTTGCTGGATGCGAAGGTGACGTCCCATCAGTATTAACGATGATATTACTGAACAAGGTATCCGGTAAACCCGTATTCATGGGCAATCCATCGATAATTAATGGAAACGAAGTAATGATAGCACATTGTACTTCACCCTGGGTTGTCGGAGAAGGATTCATACTTAAATCTCATTTCGAAACAGGTAAAGGAGTAGGAATCAGCGTGAAGTACAAGGAAGGAACTATGGTTACAATAGCAAGACTTTCACCAGATCTTAGTACTCTTAGAATAATCAAGGGTAAGATAAAGAAAGGAGAACCATTTAGTGATAAACATTGCCGTACACAAGTAATAGTAGAACTTGAATCTGATGGAATGAT
>CAYUVB010000072.1:0-4720 GCA_964448055.1 uncultured Desulfurococcales archaeon
CATATCATCTATGGTAACTCTTGATAAGATACTAGCATCAGTACTAGTTCTTGTTGCTGGCTTCCTCCTAGCCTATACGTTCAAGAGACTAGTCTATAGGGTAGCATTTAGGGTTACCCCACCAGATATTGCTAGATCTCTATCAAACCTAGCCTACTACGTAGTAGTAGCAATAGCAGTAGTCACCATACTGGCTATTCTTGGGGTAAATGTTACAAGCCTTATAGTTGCTGGTGGTGTTATAGGCATAGTACTTGGCTTTGCATCACAGACCATAGTATCAAACCTACTTGCAGGAATATTCCTATACTGGGATAAGCCGTTCAAACCAGGAGACCCGGTAAACATAGACAATGTTGCAGGAATAGTAAAGGAGATATCAATACTATCAACAAGAATCCAGACATGGGATGGAGTATACGTTAGAATACCTAATGAGAAAGTCTTTACAACAACTATAGTGAACTATGGTAGGATGCCTGTTAGAAGAGTAGAATTAAAAGCAAGTATAGCCTATAAGGAGGACTTCGAGAAAGCATTAGAGGTTATAAGAAGACTAGTAGACCAACACCCCTTGATACTTGCTAAACCAGAACCAGTAATCTATGTATCACAGCTTGGTAATGATGGAGTAGAAATAACCATCCAGGTATGGGCGCCAACCTCTGAATGGATAAATGTTAAAAGAGAACTACTATGGCTTATAAAGAAGGAGTTAACCAAGGTAGGAATAGAGATACCCTTCCCACAAAGAGATGTATGGTTCCGTACACCACTAGAAATAAGAATCATTGAGAAACAAGAAGCAGGTAAAACCGAAACCACCTCAAAGCAGTAGATGGCTAAGCCACCTATTAGCCCACTACTTTATTATATACCGTAAACCATTATTCCTTGGGGACTACTTGAATTGATCATCAATGTATCACTACTTGGCTACGGGTCTGTTTCAAGAAAACACGTTTATGCTCTACGGAACATACCCTTCCACTTCCCAGACTACGGTGTTGAGGCCCGTATAAGAATGGTCTATGGTAGAAGAGAAGAATTGGTGGGGAGGTTTGCTAGAGAATACAGTATACCATCATATACTACAAGCCTTGAAGAAGCCGTAAGCAGGGAAGACGTTGACCTAGTAGACATAGCACTACCAAACCATTTACACCATGTGGCTGGGCTCAAAGCACTAGGACATGGTAAACACGTGGTATGTGAGAAGCCGTTAGCCATAAACTCTGAGCTTGCATGGGAACTATATTATGCTGCTCGTGATGAAGGAGTAGTCCATGGAGTAGTATATAATTATCGATGGCTACCAGCAATAATCCTAGCCAAGGAGATAATAAGTAAAGGCCTCATAGGCAAGGTATACCATTTCCGTGGAGTATACCTAGAAGACTATGGAGCAGACCCCCAGAGACCATTAACATGGAGGTACCGGAAAGAGACTGCTGGGTCAGGAACACTGGGCGATAACGCGACCCACGTAATAGATCTTGCAAGGTACCTGGTAGGAGAAATAGTAGAGGTCTGTAGCCTAGGAGAAACATTCATAAAGAAAAGACCACTAGCAGAAGATCCTACCAAGCAGGGAATCGTTGATACAGACGATGAGTTCGTATCAATAGTAAGATTTGAGAACAACGCTATAGGAACAATAGAAGCATCAAGGATATCCCATGGTAGGAGGAACTGGCTGGAAATAGAGATCCGGGGCACCAAAGGATACATACAGTGGAACCTCAACTATCTAAACCACCTAGAAGTATACATAGTAGGCCAGGAACCGGAAGGACCAAGAAGAATACTTGTAACAGACGAGAAACATCCATACATAAAACGGTTCTGGCCACCCAACGGTCCTATAGGGCTAGTAGAAGGGTTCACCATAGCCTTCGCAGAACTACTCAAGGCTATCAAGGAGAGAAGAGAGTACAAGCCAAGCTTCAAAGACGGGGCAGTAAACTGTACCGTAATAGATGCTATGCTAGAATCATGGAGAAAGCATAGATGCGTAGAAGTAGAGTACCCAGAAAAACCATAACCCTTTGGAAACTAGGCTTATCTACTATTCACCTAGAACACTATATTGGTGGCCGAGATTATCGGGACTAGATAAACTATACAACATATTCCCATGGCCCGAGGATCCAGGCAACCCCAACTTCTCTGAGAGGCCAAGAATAGGCTTAGACCTCGCCAAGAGGGTGCTGAAACACAAGTTCTTAGCCAAACATGTTTAGAGGCAAAGACCTTATCAGAATAGTTGACACGTGTAGTGGTACTGGTATCGAAGGCTACGTAGACTACAACCCATTGAAAGGAACATGTAAGAGAATAGTAATAGACCTAGGAGACCCAAGGAGAAACACATACATGGAACTATACTATTGGAGCATGGCAGCCCTAGGAGCACTACTATGGCTATTCTTCAAAGACGTAGACATCCTGGAAACAAGGATAAGATCAATATACATACTAGTAGCCACAAAGCCACGGAAAACAATAACACCAAAACAACTAGAACAACCAACAATACTAGAAAAGATTAAAGGAAAACCCGACACCCCCTCATAGCCTACCATACATAACACCATAGCCTAAGAAACACGTAGACGAAAACAAATACCATATACCCGCCGACACGTCATACCATGCTGTATCCCTTAACCCTCTCCCTACGGCGACACACTTATCTAGACTAGCCCACCCGTATAGAAGTGGGACAATACGTAGAGTGGGAAGTAAAGGAGGGCATAGGTGAACACTTTGGAGGCCGTTACAGTGAAAGTAAATGGGAAGGGACGAATAGTCATCCCAAAAAACATACGTAGACAACTAAACATAGGGCGACAGGTAAGACTTAGAGTAGAAGACAATAAGATAATACTAGAGCCAGTAAGAGACCCCCTAGACGAGCTAGCAGAACTAGTAGTAGAATCAAAGATAACTGCAAGTAAAGAACCAGAAAAGATCTCACAAATAGCAGAACAAGAACTAGGGAAACTAGGGAAAGGATAGAGAAAATGGCATGGCTAGTGGAAACAGACATAGTACTAGCAGCAATAAACCCTAAAGACCCAAAACACAGAGAGGCAAGACAGATAATAAACCAGCTAACAGGGATACATTTATCACCATACACACTAATAGAAATAGACCTACTAATAAGATCAGAAAACCTCAAAATCCTAGACCAAGAAAAATTCTGGCAAAAACTAGCACAAGCACTCCAATACCACGAAATAAGAACCCTACCACCCAGACCAGAATACCATAAAACAGCACACAGGCTCAGAGAAAAACACGGGCTAACATACTTCGACAGCCTCCACGCAGCAACAGCAATAACAGAAAAACTAGCACTCATAAGCTACGACGAAAAAGCATACCAAAACCTACCAGAACTAAAATACAAACACCCCACAACAATAAGTAAAGGCTAACGCCCCCTCACAGCCCGCCGACAACACAGCGGCCTCAGGGACGCCCAGGGGCGGCACCAACAAGTATTAAGACAACAACAGTATTAAACCCACATACCAATAAGTCAAGAGGTACTCAATGCCAAGACTATCCGTACCAGATACGAAACAGTTTTCTAAAACCATCAAGGGAGCACGGACCAGGAGAGGATAAGAGAGTATAGAGTCATACTAGTAAGAACCCCTACAACCTAGTCAAGGGAATCAAACTAGAAGCCCTAAGAAAACCCCCTGACAAGGTCGTCGCCAAGGTACGTGAACGTAGTAGAAGCCTCCACAGTTAACACGGTTGTAGACACAACAATAGCTGCTATTGAGAGAACCCGCCAAAAACACTACACTATCTATCCAGAGAGGAGGTATTTAGGAGACAACTAATGACTCTCCCCTACGACGAGAAAATACATGGTCTACCCCTCCACACTAGCCTCATAGAAGCCATCTGCTCTTAGGAAGAAGCAAGGTAGACAAAACACTAATGAAGCGTTCATAGCTTTACCCTAGGTGATGGGGTTTAGGTGGCTTAGTCATTGCTATTGATGTTAGCGAGGATGGCCCTAGGGTTATCGCATTAGTAGGTGCTAGAGAACATGTTTTGAAGACTAGGAGCTTCCTCTACGCCACATCCTGGCTAGAACATTTCCGCCGTATACCACCTAGGAGGAAGAACAACTATCTAAGGAAGTTCTCTAAACGCTTCCCCAGAATCTCACAATACCTAGAACACGTTAAGATCTCCACCAATACAGACAAACTAGTAGGGTTCATAAAAACCATACACCCAGCAATCATCATCGTTGACGACAAGCTCGCCAGCCTCACCCAGAGCACAGGTACCCCAATAGTCCTTGAGAGAAATATCAGGTATAGACACCACGAGAGACTAATGCTAATAGCAGACAACCTCGCAAACTACTTCCGAGTACTCCTAAGAAACAACCCTAGAAAATTCAGAGAAGAATTAAACAGAATAGAAAAATAAACCGCCGCGTCACGGCAAACCCCAGCGGAGCATCCGGTACTTACCGCTGAGTGCCACTCCGCGGCGGAAACCCCAACTACCAAAATAATACAAAACTCTCTATAAAACTTACCACACCAAACACATAAACCACAAAGAAAACAACACCCACAAAACACAAACACTTATAAACCAACCCCAGAAAACAAACACAACACGGCGCCGCGGTAGTATAGCCCGGCCTAGTATGCGGGCCTGTCGAGCCCGTGACCCG
>CAYUVB010000073.1:0-4678 GCA_964448055.1 uncultured Desulfurococcales archaeon
TGAAAAGGGAAGTTTTGTCAGAAACTAGTTCTGCATAAGCAAAATGTTAAGTAATTTAAGAGGGGGGTTTGTTCTTAACTGTGATTCCAATATCAAAACCGCTGGTAGATGAAATAGAAATTAAAAACGTTGTTGAAGTGCTAAAATCTGGAATGCTTGCCAGTGAAGAATGGGTAAAGAGATTTGAAGAAGAGTTTGCAAAATATATTGGGGTTAAATATGCTGTGGCTACAACAAGCGGGACAGTGGCATTGGATATTGCATTAAAAGCCTTGGGTATGAAAAGTGGAGATGAAGTGATAGTTCCAGATTTCACGTTTATAGCTACAGCTAATGCTGTACTGTTCCAAAATGCAAAACCAGTTTTTGCGGATGTAGATGAAAAGACATTCAATATTGATCCTGACGATTTGTTAGAGAAGATCACACCAAGAACAAAAGCTGTCATTGGTGTGCACTTATTTGGTCATCCATTTGATGTAAAAGCTATACAGGAAATCTGCGAGGATCACAATTTATTCTTAATTGAAGATTGTGCTCAAGCTCATGGAGCAGAATATGAAGGGAAGAAAGTGGGATGCTTTGGAACTGTCAGCTGCTTCTCATTCTATGCTACAAAAAACATGACAACAGGGGAAGGAGGTATGGTACTAACCAATGGCAGAGAAATAGAAAGGAGATTAAGGCTTATAATCAATCATGGACAGGACAAAAAGTATTTGCACACAGTTTTAGGGTATAACTATCGAATGACAAACATTCAGGCAGCAATCGGCATTGCTCAACTAAGGAAGCTTGAAGACTTCAATGAGAAGAGAATAAGAAACGCAGAATACCTAAATAGGCATTTGAAAGTCGCACTTGAAACTCCATACAAAAAGAAGGACGTAAAGCATGTTTATCACCAATACGTGGTCAAGATCAAAGAAGACTTTCCAATGAAGAGGAACGAGTTCATTAATTACTTAAGCGAAAAAGGAATTGGTATTGCCATCCACTACCCTTTGCCTATTCATAAGCAGCTATTGTATCGGAAACTGGGTTATCCAGAGGATTTATGTCCAGTTTCTACAGAACTCTCAAAAGTTGTTTTGAGTTTGCCTGTGCATCCAGCATTAACGGATGATGATTTAAGATACATTTGCGAGACTATTAACGACGTGGGTGATTAGATGAATATTGGAGTAATCGGAGTAGGGGTAATGGGCAAAAATCATGTACGTATATATTCCGAGCTGAGAGATGTCGATGAAGTTTATGTATACGATATTGACAAGACAGCATTGAGGGAAGTAAGTGAGCGGTTTGGAGCAATTGCCTGTGACTCTATGGATTTACTATTAAAAAAAGTAGATGCTGTGAGCGTCTGTGTTCCAACTAAGTATCACTTTGAGGTTGCGAAAAGGGTAATTGAGAATGACGTTAGCTGTTTAATCGAAAAGCCTGTTACACCCACATCAGAAGATGGGGGAGAGTTGCTAAAAATTGCTAAAAACAGAGAATATTTAACCATTGGAGTTGGACACGTTGAAAGATTTAATCCGGTTGTAAAAGAGATTAAAAAGATTGTGAGAGAGCCTAAATATATAGAAATACGGAGACACAATCCGGCTTCATCAAGGATTACGGATGCAAGTGTGGTGGTTGATTTAATGATCCACGACATAGATCTAATTTGGAATTATTTCTTTACCGGTAACAAACATTCTGAGCTGTATTCGCTAGGTGATGACGATATTCGAAAGGTGGTTGTAAAGTTTGGAGATTGCATAGTCTCGCTATCCGCAAGCAGAGTTGCTTGTAAGAAAATGAGGGCTATTTATGTTGAGGTGGATGGATTTACGATTGATGGAGATTTCATGACTCAAGAAATATACATTTACAGAAAACCAGAAAAATATGGGGAGGAGAACGCTCGATACATGCAGGAAAATATAATTGAAAAAGTGCTTGTTAGCAGGGTTGAACCGTTAAGGGAAGAACTGAAGACATTCATTGAGTGTGTTAAAAAGGGGAAACAATTTCCCGTCACACTCGAGCATGGGATCCTTAACTTAAAAATCGCAGAAATAATTAAGGAGTCAAGATGAAGTATTTTAAGCATCCAACTGCAGTAGTGGAGAGTAATGAGATAGAGGAAGGAACAAAAATATGGCATTTTGCACATATAAGGGAGAAAGCAAAAATTGGAAGAAATTGCAATATTGGAAAGGGTGTTTACATAGATATTGAAGTTGAGATAGGAAATAATGTAAAAATACAGAATTTTGTTTCCATTTATAGAGGAGTCAAAATAGAGGAGTATGTGTTTATCGGCCCCTCTGTCACCTTTACAAACGATTTATATCCGAGAGCATTTATCTGGAACGAAGATAAAATAATTCCAACTCTGGTTAAGAGGGGAGCAAGTATAGGAGCAAATTCAACCATTATTTGCGGTGTTACAATTGGCGAGTATGCTATGATAGGAGCTGGAAGCGTTGTAACAAGAGATGTTCCACCTTTTGGCTTGGTGTATGGCAATCCTGCAAGGTTGAAAGGTTTCGTCTGCTATTGCGGAAAAAAGCTGAGTGAAATTGTAGAAGAGAATGGTGAGAAGATAATCTACAAATGCTCATGTGGAAAAACTGTAGAAATTAGAAAGGAGTGGTTAAAGTGAAGGTTAGTGTGATTGGATTGGGCAGAGCTGGACTACCGCTGGCTGCTGTTGTAGCTGATAGCGGCTTTGAAGTTGTTGGAGTAGACCTTGATGAGAAAAAATGTGAGATGATCAACGGGGGTATAAATCCGATTCCAGAGGAGGTTGGACTGGATGAGCTGATTAAAAAGCATGCAGGCAAAAATCTCATTGCCACTCCAAGATATGAGGATGCTGCAGACTGTAACGTGTTTGTGGTGATAGTCCCATTAGTTGTTGATGAAAATTACAACCCTGATTTCAGAATTCTGGAGGATGCCTTCAGGAATGTAGGCGGAATATTGAAGAGAGGGGATTTAGTTGCTCTGGAAACTACGGTCCCACCAATGACCACCGAGATTATGGTGAGAAGATGGCTTGAAGAGGAGAGCGGACTAAAGCTTGGTGATTTCTACTTGGCTTATTCGCCTGAAAGGATAATGACGGGCTACAGCATTTCTAGACTGAAGGAATTCCCGAAAGTTGTAGGAGGAGTAAATAAAGAGAGCGGAATTAAAGCTTTCGAAACATATAAAAAATTCATTCCTAATTTGCATTTAGTTTCATCTGCGAGAGTTGCGGAATTCATCAAGCTGATAGAGGGATGTTATAGAGATGTGAATATTGCACTGGCAAACGAGCTTTTCAAGATTGCAAGTGAACTCAATATCGATTTTTATGAAGCGAGAGAATATGCCAATCACGAGTACTGCCATATACATCTACCATCTACGGGAGTTGGTGGTCATTGTATTCCTGTGTACCCATGGTTTCTGATTAAAGAGATGGAAAAGAAAGGTAAATTCAGTCATATTGAGTTGTTGAGGACTGCGAGAAAGCTTAACGATGAAATGATAAATTACTGGGCTGAGAAGATAGTTCTGGAGTGCATGAAAATTAACAAGCCTTTGAATAAAGTAAAGATATGCATTAAAGGTATTACGTTCAGGAAAGGTGTTAAAGAACTTTATCACAGCAGAAACTTTGCATTGGCAAAGCTTTTGGTAGAGAAGGGTTTGAATACGTTTGTTTACGATGAGATGCTCGGCAGAGAAGAGGTTGAAAAGCTCGGATTGAAGTGGATTAAACCCAATGAAGCTGATGTGGTGTTTGATACGTTTGAACTGAAAACTCAAGGGCTTAGAAGATGAGGAAATGTATCGGGAGCATAAGATTGGTGTGGTGGTCCCCGCCTACAACGAAGAAATGCTTATAGGGGAGACTCTAAACAATATTCCAGCTTATGTAGATAAAATATATGTTGTTGATGACGGTTCGACCGATAAAACAGTTGAAGTTGTGAGGGAGTTTGCCGAGAATGATGGCAGGATAATTCTGATTAGACATGAGGAAAATAAAGGCGTTGGTGCGGCGATTGTTTCAGGTTATAAAAAGGCTTTGGAGGATGGTATGGATATCGTCGCAGTCATGGCTGGAGATAACCAGATGGACCCAGCATTTTTACCTTCGTTGCTTGACCCAATTATTGAAGGTAAGGCAGATTATGCAAAGGGAAACAGGCTTTTAAGTCCAGAATACAGGCGGGGGATGAGCAAATGGAGATTTTTCGGGAATTCTATTCTGACATTTCTAACGAAGATGGCATCAGGTTACTGGCAGTTGATGGACCCGCAGAATGGTTATACCGCGATATCAGGGCAGGCTCTGGAGAGAATAAATCTTGATTTGATTTACCCCTGGTATGGCTACTGTAACGATTTGCTGGTGAAGTTGAACGTTTATGGATTCAGAGTAGTTGATGTGCCTCATCCGGCGAGATACGGGAAAGAGAAGTCGAAGATAAAGTATAGCAAATACATCCCGAAGGTGTCATGGCTGTTGCTCAAGGACTTCTTCTGGCGATTGAAGATGAAGTATGTGGTATTGAGTTTTCATCCGCTGGTTTTCTTCTACCTGTTTGGCATTATATTAGGCGTATTGGGCTTTCTCGGTGGAATTTACTCTCTGTATTACAAGTTTGTTTTAGGTGGTTCGATCTTC
>CAYUVB010000074.1:0-4635 GCA_964448055.1 uncultured Desulfurococcales archaeon
ATGCATTGATAGCAGCTACGTGCAGAACCTACGGCATAGACACAATAGCTACATTCGATGAAGACTTTATAGGATCCTTATACTCGGATTAAGGATCATCCTTCTTCTTTAGAATGAACTCGATGAACCTTGCTACGTTATTTACGGGTTCATCGCCTAGTACTGTTATGTTGTCTTCTACGATGTTGTCTTCCCTGTATAAGTGTATGGGCATGGGTAGCTGGCTAACACTACTTCTGGGATTCCTAGCCGTAACAATAAGAGGTTCTAGTACTACATGTTTTATCCTAGGTTAGACGTATAGCTGGGGAAGACACAAGGTATTCGTGGAGGTGTGTTTATGGTTTACATAGTACCTTTCGTTGACCGTAGTGAAGAGTTAAGAGCGCTTGGGAAGCTTAGTAGTAGAGGTCTTACTAAACCTTTATACCTGTATGGTCCTGAGGGATGTGGTAAGACTAGACTCCTCAAAGAGTTCATCAGCTTATTTAATGGTGTTGGCATTTATGTTGATGCTCTAGAGGAGGAGGATATAGAGTTAGCCCTTGGCTTTAGCAAGATCCTAGGTAGTCTTACCCCCTTTATCAAGGAGCTAGTAAGCGGTTATACTGGTAGCATAGGTAGGATACTTGCTGAGAAGATATCTGATATTCTAGGTAGGGTACTCACAAAGCTAGGTCTTAAGGGATCAAGAGTTGTCGTAGTCGTTGACGATGTCGTTAGAGCTATAGGTATCGATAGGATTGAATGGTATGTTAAATGGCTCTACGAGCTCGTATGGAAAATCATGGACAAATACGATGTTGATAGTATACTCGTGGTAGTAACAACTAGTGAGGGATCTAGCCTAGACGTAGTTATGAGGCATACCCATAGCCATATTAAACTACTATGGAACCTAGACGAAGAGGGATTCCGAGAACTCGCACTTAAGCTAAAACCACCAAGCATTAACACTATACAAGATGCATGGGATGCCACTGGAGGTAATCCTAGAGCATTAATAGAGCTCGCCATGGACTATGACTGGAACCTAAATAAATGGCTAAACACCCTAAAACATAGACTACTAGGAGTAGTCGAGAAAACCAGGCACAAAGGGCTAACCAAGGAACTAGAGATGGTAGTCGAAGACATTGACTCAATCTACCAGAACCCATCCAAGAAAATGCTTGAACTACGTAAACTACTTATCGAGGAAAACCTAGTCCTAAACAAATACATGGAAACACTAGTAGGCAGGGAACTAGCAACCAACAAAGACCTAGGCATAGGCAAATACTATGCATGGCAACTACCAGCATACAAGGAAATACTCAAAGAAATACTGTTTGAAAATACAAGTACGTAGCAGGCGTAGAGTTAGCCCTAGTAATACTCCTCTTGATGCTGTCCACAAGTTCCAGTATTGTAATAGTTATAGAAGGCCTCATTGAAGCAAAAGCTAAGATAACCACCAACACCTACATACACATGCCCTCATTAACAATACTGGAATTGGTTAGGACAAGTACACTCTTAGACTCAACAACTAATCCGCTGAGCAAGGAGTTCTCCAAGGCATCGCTTGCTTCTTCACTCCAGGGGGCCATCCTATAGGCTTTGAATTCCAGTGATTCCCTTAACCCGTCTATGCGCCTTGATGCTATGAACAGTGCCTTTTGCACATGTATCCTCGAAGGAGTTCTGCCCCACAGCGTAGAGTTGTCGAGATGCATGCATCGTTTAAACCAGAGCAGATGGAGAGTATGAATAGAGATGTACTTCTTCAACAACAGTTTGGATACGGGATGAACAGCTATATGAAGAGAGTTCACCTAGACCAGCTTGTTGTAGCTGTACCCCTCCTAGAGGATAAACAGGGTTATTCTCTTAGCGTAAGCGAAGCAGCTGTTTACGGCACCTATATCACAGAGCTCATATCTAACCTTAGTGGCTTCTGGTTGGCGTCTTGTTGAACGGTTGCATTGAGACCTTAGAAGAATCCTTCACTATGGCTGTCATGCCTCTAAATCATGGACTTGGATGTTTCTATGATTTTATAAATTTATAAGACGGTATTGCATGGTTTAGGCTACCTTGTCGTGATCGGGTTATGGGAACTCTATTTCTACTATGGGTGGTTTCCTCGTAAAGTCGAAGATCACTCTTTTCGCCCTGAGGAGTACATCCATGCCTAGTAGGCTTGGCATTTGTGATACCCTCTTCCACTCTTCGCCTCTGAAACGCTTATGGTGTGTTACAATGAATAGTCTTGATAGAACAATTACGTACCTTGTATTCGGGTCCATGATGTCCACTAACGCTATTTTCACATTGTTTACTATATATGTGTCTGCGAAGCCACCTATACCAACAAGGGCTTTAGATGCTTTCTTAAGCTTCCCCAGTCTATCACCGAATATTCTTATCGCATCACGGTCTAGTAGAGCGGTAACCGAGGCACCAGTATCAACCATTAAGTTGACTTGATAAGCCCTATCATGTATGTAGATGTAAGCTAGGACTAGAAAGTACTTATGTACAGAGTCATAGAAGCCTCTTATAATCAACTACTCCTACCCGCTGAGTGCTGGGGAAGGGAAGATCTATACTACTAGCTCTACGGGTTTATCGGGTACATACTCTATTACTATATCGGTTAGCTCACCATACTTCTTTCTCAACCTTTCAAGTAAGGTGAAGAAGTCTTTATCCTTATCTATGATTCTACCGCCTCTCACAGCTACATAGTAGCCCTTATACTTTAACAATTCACCACTACCATAGAGAACCATTATCTCACTAGACGACGTCATACCGTAAACCCCTACCCCGGAGAACCAAGCCACCTTCACACTTGTAACATACCAATTAGGGTATTAAGGCTACCTGTGAAATCCTCTACAACAAGCCACATATAAGCCTACATCCACATCAATACCCTCAGAGAATAGAAGCCTTAAGGCAATGCTAGATAAACCCCATAACAGTAAAAGTAGTACACAGAGCTAGCCTCAACCATCCCTCCTAGTGTTGTCCGTAAGTTCTAGTATCGTAATGGTCATAGAAGGTTCCATTGAGACAAGAACTAAGATGAGAGCCAACACCTATATACGTATGTTCTCATTAACAATGTTGTCCTTAATATCAGCTTTCATAAATTACATCTATATTAGCTGTAGTGAACTAAGAGTACACACAATATTCAAAGAGACCTTAGGTAACCTATTTAGATTTACACTCGAATATACTGTAGCATTATGTATTGCAAACATAGTATACCATATTGTTAAAAACGATGTTAAAAACAGAAGATTATCGTAAAGAAGACTTCGTGGAATAGAGTAGAAAGTTGAGATATATTATGGTTATCAGAATGAAGAAGTTAGGAACGTTAGGTTTTCCGCTTAAAGTGTTATTCATGTACGGTATTTGATTTCCTAGAGAGTTGGGGAGGTCAACTAGGGGGTTCCTAGAAATATAGGAAAAGGAGATAAGTGGTGCAATGCGTATTAGGTCCTGGTGTAGAGTGTGCCTGAGATTGAAGCGATTGTTAGGGGAGGTGTAATAATACCGTTAAAACCGATACGTGAGCTTGAAGGTAAGCGTATTAAGCTTCGAATAGTTGAAGTTGAAGGCATTGACGCCGAGAAACTATACTCGTACATTAGGTTGCTAAGGGAAGGAGAAGATGCTGAAGAACTCTTCGAAATATAGTCAGGGAGACATTGTTATCCTAGAATTACCATTCACAGACCCTGGTCGGCTCAAAGCTCAGACCCGTTCTCGTGCTTAACGCCCTCGATTTAGGCGAAGACCTTATAGCCGCTAAGATAACGGGAACCCCAGATCCTCAGCCTCTGATCCTCTTCTCACAATTCTATTGGGGCATGATATAATTGTCCACATTTTATATGATGCCAAGACATGAACATTCACGACGGCGAAGTAGTTATAGGCATACCATAATACTACTACCTATAATGTGGATATAAAATGAGGGTACGGATAAATGACGTAGCATATATGGTATCTAGGGCTATTATCTCTACTTATATAGTAATCACGATTATCATACCATTATTTCATATCCGATGCTTTATCCTCTATTAGAAATCTAGAGGTTCTAGCATCATCTTACCCAAGTATCGGGGACACCATAGGAGGTTATGCCGATGACGCATATACTGGTATCATAAGTATGATTGTTTACTTGATTCTAATAGTAGCACTGGCTACCATCTATGAATACAAGCTAGGCTCAATACTCAAAACTAATCATAATAGCATCTTAATAGCCTTAGAGAGTATGATATTGACTTCGGCAATATGGATTTGCGCGATAATATATCTAGTAGAAATTATACAATCCTTCAAGTATAGTCTTCTACTGAAAATACCAGACCTACCAGACAACTTGAAAATTCAAGCTGCATATGCATTATCAAATCTAGACTTCTATAGATGGCTAGGCAGAAACATCCTAAAAATACCAAGTCTAATGTATATATCAAGTCTTCCATTGGCATTGATAGGTGAAAATGATACCAGGAAAGCATTAGTAAATGCATTAATCTTCGCAGCAGGTAGTGGAATAGCATATTTATATTTATATAACTTGTATGGAAGCATCATAATATACTCAGGAGGTAA
>CAYUVB010000075.1:0-4203 GCA_964448055.1 uncultured Desulfurococcales archaeon
TATTCCCATGAATCTTCTTCCGGCTTAGGAAGTAGCGGGCCCGGGGGGATTTGAACCCCCGACCACCGGCTTCCCCGGAGAATGCCTTCAGCGGAGAACCAGCCCCCTCCTTTAGGAGGCCGGCGCTCTATCCTGGCTGAGCTACGGGCCCAGCCTGACCGTATACGGCGTAATAACTAGGTCTAGTATAAGTCTTACTCGCATACCTCATAGATTCTAGTACTCTAACACTTTTGCGAGCTTGTTATTAGGGATAGAATAATATAATTTTATCATATATTCTAGCTATCTCAATTCTCTTCCTTGAAACCTTACATCTTTCTTTTTTCTCCATGATCTTCACCATATCAATCTTGTAACAGAAACCTAGTAGTATAGCCTAGTGTATTTATAGGTTAGGTATAGTACACTACGACAATAGCCTAAACATTACTTAGAAACATTAACTAAATTTGCACAACGATTAAAAGTAGTACAGATAAAATACAAAGCATTGAAGCCAAGAAGTTGTGTTTACTTACGAGGACTTAATCTTTGATTTTAGGAGGTACGGGAGTAGTAGAACATGTCATGTTAGTATATGGTTGTAAACCTTCAGCCTTTAGTGAATTCTCAATGCTAAGACTACTTCCTCACCAATTATCTTATGAGGATAATTCCTTAGGAATTCCTTATATAATTGGTCATCGACAAGTAAGATCATTTTGTTGAAGCCTTGCTTCCTAGCTATATTAAACAATACCTTGAAAACATCGTTAATGAGCGTTATACTTCTTACCCACAGCAATAGCCTAGCTTTCTTCCTATCATCCCACATAGACTCTATAACGAATGCAGCATCTAGTCCAGGTAGGTAGCCCTCGATACTCATTATTCTATTCTCCTCAACAGCATAATCCCATCTACTCTTAATCCAAGCAGTAAACGATGACTCTATCCTAGGTGATATAAACATCATATCCCTAATCATCTTATACTCTTCGGGGAACACTTCAATGTGATAAAACAAGTCGTCATATATTGTTTTACTAAGATCCACCTCTACGTGAACTATATTATAAGCTCTCCATGTAAGCCCACATTTCTCGTAGAAACCTATAGCATTCTTATCCGGCCATACCGATACTGTATCGCATCCTTTCTCTCTTGCAATTTCAATAGCTTTGCCTACCAGGGCTCTACCAATACCTTTACGCCTATAGTCCCTATGAACTTCTAGGACGTCGATGAAAGCAGTTTTCCCTAGAACGCCTTTCTCCTCACCTATGTATAATTCTAGTTCGCCAACGATTTTTCCATCTAATTCAGCAACAAGAGGGTATTGTCCATTAACAAGAAGATAGTTTAAGTGTATAGCACAAGTCTCCACACTCATCCATGGTCCTCCATGACTAAACCTCTCCTCTACGCTAAGATCATTATAGTTTACCTCAACTTCTCTATCACCAATACGTTTAATCCATCTATCAATACTAGAGCAATAGACATCAACAATACCTTTGACGTCATCAAGAGAAGCAAGTCTTATGCGAGTCAACGATGAACACCTAGTCTCTCAAGATACAAGATAATAGTTTATGCTAGCTAATAACCTTAATAACACCTACAGGTAAGCTAGCTTAAACAGTAATTCTATACCTAATACTAGAAAGCTACTTGTTTCTAAGAAGCTTTGGATTAATTGTTAATAATACACCTATACCTAGAAGGAACATTATAGTACTTGTCATCATTGGTAGCATAGGCATGATGGCATATAATTTACCCCCAATCCATGGTGATGGTATAGCGGTTAATGAGCGATAAAAGTTTGCTCTAGCATAAGCTCTACCAAGTTCCGTTTTCTCAGAGACTATTTCAGAGATAGCTACATTGAAGCTTGGGGCCCATAAAGCTATTGAGAGGCCTATGAAGGCCATAGCTAAGGCCATGACAATGGCTGTACGAGCAAGAATTATGGTTAACGCAGATAGTACAGCCAGTATCTCTGATAATAGTATAGCAGGAAACCATCCATGTTTATCAACGAGTTTACCTGAAGGTAGAACACCTAGCATTGAAGTAGCTCCACGAAAAGTATTTACGAGCCCTATAATGTCTTCACCAAAACCTAGCGAAGCCTTCATGTAGGAGTTAAGTATAGGCATCCAAAGTCTCCAACCACTCCTATCAATACATAGGAATAGTAGGAACTTTAACTCATCCCTACGAGGCATAATTCCCTTAAAGAAATCATGCAAGCTAAACCTCTTATTCTTCTCTTCAACTATATGGGGAACAGCAAATACCGTAACCATAGCTGCTATAAGAGCTATCAACGAAGCAATAGTAAATACTACATCATAGCCAAAGTACTTTATAAGTAAACCAGCGATATACGGTGTTATTAAACGTGATATCTGGAACGATAACGATAGAAAAGCAAACGAGGTACCCATACTCTCTCTTTCAACGGAACCAGCTATGGTAGCAGCTCTAGCAGGAGCCCATGAGTTAACAGCTATATTGAATAGAATATATGCTAATAGTATCCCGAAATAACCCTTAATCATAAGTGGTGTTATTGGTGCTAGAGACAAGATAATAGTTGAAGCTAGCATAATAGCCTTTTTACCAACAACATCTACGGCAACACCAATCAAAGGTATCAATGCAACACCAACACCAGTAGCAATAGCTGAAACAGTAGCAACATCAGGGAGACTTAAATCAACGAGAACAGCATAAACAGGTAGGAATGTCATTAAAATAGTAGAACATAACCCTCTAAGCACGGAAACATAAGCTATTGGAAACACTATGTTCCTGCTATTGCCCAAATCCGAAACCCTAACACCCTCCACATTTACCCTAATAGCACTCATATTTTACATTACCGACTATACTACTTGGTTTATTATTACATATATTCTTCAAGCATTTTCTACTCATTATCTATGCTAAACCTTTCCTCCAGTAAGATTTTATCATTCAAAAGTATGTGTTACCTAACAGTGCCTAGGCGTAGAACTTGAAATATGTTAAATTGCTAAAATAGATAGTGATCTAATTCTAGAGCTAGTACAGCAACGGGCACCGAAGTACAACCTAGAGACACAGATATAAACTCCTCTATAACTGCCCTTCACGCTTTTCAAAGCAGGTATCTTTAGTTTAATCTCCTCATCATCCTCGAGAATCTCTTTACCAATGTTAAGAGGTCTTCTCCAGAACACTAAGAGAAATTTATCGCAAGGAGACTTTTACAAATTCATCTTGTATTTAGTTTAAGTAAATATATGGAAGTTAAGGTATCTTCTAAACAATTTACAATGAAGATAACATTCTATTGTGTAATGTTGTAATGTGGGGGTGGGTGTAAGGAAAAAAGTATTGTTTTAGCGTTTTATTGGTGATGCCTCTATTGTACCGTCCTTGTATATCTTGAGTTGTTTTCTTAGGTTGTAGAGTTTAGTTATTAGGCTTAGGCTTCGGCTTCTTAGTGTTTGTTCATAGTATTGTTTTAGTGTTTCGTTTGCTTTTCGTATTATTTCTGGTTTGTGTGGTATTCGTAGTCCTGTATATGCTAGCGTTATTGTTGCTTTTGCTATCCTTTCTATGTGTTGCATGTATGGTAGTACTTGCTTTAGGTACATGTTTACTTGTTGTTGAGCTTCTATTCTTATTCGGTATACATCTTTGTGTCTCATGAATCCTCCTTTTCCTATGGTTCCTTTCTTTGTTGGTGTGTGCATCTTGAATATTATTCCATGTTTTGCCCAAGCATCTCTTATGGTCTGCAATAGTTGTTTGTTAGCATTAGTTATTGATACTTCTGGTTCAAAATAGTATTTGTACGATTTTCCTCTTTTTCTTCTTTTTACACTTAGTGCTATTGAGCCATCACTATCCATTAGTCCTGCTGTTAGTGGTGCTAGCAGTTCCTTGTTTTCTAAGTATAATGTTATGTTTAGTGTGTGTTTAGCCATGTACATTTGTTGTATTAGCTCTGGTGTTGTTTCTGCATGGATATACCATGTTGGCACCATTCCTCTTTTCATTCCTGGATAGGCTCTGACTATTCTGCTGAACTCTAGTGCTATTGTTGTGAATGCTAGCATAGTGTCTATTCTTGGTGTTGTCAGCGTTATTTCGTTCTTTACTAGGTATATCGATGCGTCTCCTAGTGTGAATCCGTGTAGCCATGCTTGTTTTTGTTGGGTT
>CAYUVB010000076.1:0-4025 GCA_964448055.1 uncultured Desulfurococcales archaeon
GGTCCTACTAGTAGGTTTATTCCTGGCTGTAGCTTTAGCTCTAGCTTCTTAATACTCTTAAAGTTCTCTACCACAATCTTATCAATAAACACCTTCGACTTAGGCTCCACGACTACAACTACCTGGTATCATATTATTTTCTGAGGACTATTTAGTTTCCCTTAACCCAGGGATTTTAGACGTGTTTTAGGCTTTACTCTCTTTATTGTATCCCATGTTCTCTTAGTATTGTGTGTACCTCCTTGTTACACGACGCTTTACAGTATATGGTGTCTTTTCTGGTTTTATGTCTTAAAATTTTAGGTATCATTGCGTCTCGGCGTTCTGCATGTATTATTGCTATTATTTTTCTTGGATTTACTCTTAGATAGGTTCTAAGAATCCCCTGCCTAAGGGCTTGAATAGTTTTTTCCAGTTTAACTATGTCGTCTAGCTTGGGTCTTCCCGTCTCCTCTATTACTGCTACTATTTCATTGCTTACTATGAGTTTGTCTGCGTGTTTTTCTTTCCAGCCTATCTTCTCTGCTATTTCCTCAAGGTCTAGTATTCTCATTTTTGTTTTAGGCTAGTATCCTTGCTCTTTCTTCTGCGAGTTCTTCTGCTATTTTAGCGAACTCGTCTTCGGGTATTCCGGTCGAGCTTACTTCTAGGTGTTCGAGAACAGCTTTACCTTCTTCGGCTTTGACGAGATATGCTACTACTTTACCGGGGTCGAGGACCTCAGTTCTCTGGTAGCCCAGTTTCTCGGCCTTCTCCAGGGATTGGGAAAGAGTAATTAAGTTGTTGATTGTGTATACCACGTAGTCGCTATGGGTTGTAATCAGCACTGTTTTCCCATACTTGTTCACAGCTCTAGCTATAAGTCTTGAGAGAAGGAGCTGGGCACGGGGATGAAGGTGTGCTTCGGGTTCCTCGATTACGACTAATTGAGGGTCTTTCTTGGAGGCTAAAGCTAGTGCTACTGTGAGGGATTCTCTTATCCCTGAGGGTGCTTGAGGTAGTGGTAGGCGTTTACCAGTCCATGTTCTAACGTAAACGGTGTACACGCCTTTCTCAAATACTACTTCGAGGGTACAACCTAGTTCTCTAAGTAGGGGCTTCACCATGTCCAGATCCACTAGGCCTTCATCAACATATTCGGCAAGCCTAAAGTATAGGTCGATAAACTGTTCATCTACGTAGGAAATCCCCTTAGCTAGTGCTGGACGTGTATAAGGTTTAAGTAGTGTTCGCGAGATCCCGGCACGGCTATCGGGAAGGAGGGCTGTCAACGGAGATGCAAAGAAGGGGTAAAACACTGTAACAGTGTAGCTTGCAAGCACACTAACCATGGTGGAAGCTAAGTCAGAGACACTAGTCAATGTTTCCTCATATTCATGTCCATCTGCGTGGACTATCTTTAACGTGCTAGGTCTGGGAACACTTAATTTAAGTTTCTCGATGAATTCAAGGTATGGTCTATGATATGTTATCTTGATATCGTCGCCTTCTAGCGTTAACTCAAGAGCCGCGTAAGGACCCATAACTCTTATAATAGCCTTACTAGCTCCTTCTCGAATTAGCTCTCTTACACGTACCATGAATGTTCTTTGAAGAATATCTTTAAGGCCTGATGCTATTGCCTCAGGTAATGCTTCAATATGCATCTTTACGAGTTTCTTGATCTTCTCTTTAGGGTTTAACCCTTTCTTGATTTCACCTAGTATTTCTTTGGCTATCTCATCCACATCATTCCTTGTAAGTATTTCTCCTAGTTTCTCGAAGTCGGGTACCAGCGAGGTTAGAGTCCAAGCTAGATACGATAGCATTGACTTACCTACACTATTCCTACCTATAAGTAAAGTTATAGGCTTAAGCTCTAGATCAGCTTGCTCAAATGGGCCAAAGTCCCTCACAATTATCCTAGGATACACTGTCATAGACTAGCCTCCCTCGAAGTACTAGTTGTAACACACAACATCTAGAGAACCCCATAGTTCTCTTTCTGGATTACTAGTGCTTTTATAGTATATCATCCTAAGACCTAATTTTAGTTAATCACTAACCCTATATCTAGCAACGTCTCTTCCAGGCACTACTGGGTAGTTTACAGTATAACCTTTAACCATGGTTTCCCTAGATGCTATTCGAAGAGCTTGCTGGGCTCTAGGGCTGAGATCTGTATGGAACAAGATGTTGTATACTATACTACTGTCTATGTAGATCATGCCTACTGTTCGTGGGCTTCTATCTCCAGCTCTGCTAGTTCGCGGGAAGAAGCCTTGCCTAGAATACCAGTATACTTCTTCAACAACTCCTCGATACGCTTCAACCTATCAATACGTACCAGGACCTTTTCACCCTCCTCAAGATCAAGTTTTTCTAGTGGCCTCAATACGCCCTTCTCGTATACTGCTTCAACTACCCTGGACATAGTACTAGGCCTCCAAGTATAAGCTGTATGTCACCCAAAGTAGATAAACCCAGCTCCCCGCCAACACCATTGAATAATTCTAAGGCAACACCTTTAACCATGGTACTCGTTTGGAGTCTTTGCCTAATGTTTGCTATGTTACTGGTCACTTAGCTTCACTATAAGCCCATCCTCATACCTACTAGGCGGCTCTTGTGGAACCAGATACTACAGGTAACAGTAGCCCTCATAGCCTTAGTCAACAACTATCTCATCTATTGTTTCTTGGATTCCCGTCCTACCGTGTTCTTGGTTGTTTCCAGTAGTTCTTCGATGTATTTTACCCGGGCTTCTACTTGCTTAACGTCTAGTCGGGCTTCATGGAATCCCTCAGTGTGTAGGAAGTATGCGTGATCCCAGTTGTCGTGGATTCTCTGGTCTACTTTCCTGGCTAGTTTCTGGGCTGCGTTGTCTAGTAGTCTTAGGGTCCATCTCCCTCTACTCCTTGCTTCCTCGGCTTCCTCTAACCCTAATGCTTTGGCCATGGCCTTGATGCATTCCTCGGCTACCTTGTATAGTTTCTCGGATGCTTGTACCGGGTCATTCCCGGCCAAGTATTCCCTGGCTTCCCTGAAATACTTCTCAGCTAGTTCTAGGTGGATGATAGCCTCTTCTCTTGGGTCAAGGCCTAGCTCTCCTAATAGTATCTCAACTATCCTTGACTCAACGTCTACTCCCTTCCTACGTGCTTCCTCGTATAGTTTTCTAGGGATGCTTATGGTGGTGTCCAAGACCCTAGAAAACACCATTGTATCTCTGAGTAAACCAACCTTATAGTATTTACCGCCAAAGTACCCCTGAGCAACGATACCTTCTCTAACCTCATAGGTGGCGGTATTGTTCATAGAGCCATGACTAATATTGTACACGTCTTCTATGGTATTACTCTTAGCCATGGCACTCGCTTAAAGTCTTCGTCGAAGGTGGCTATGGTGTTTATGTTGTAGTGTTTACAAGTAGCAGCTATTAGGGCATCATTTGGTAGGAGACCGTATTCTCTGGCTATGCTTCCTGAGGATAGGATTATTTCTTTTGTTGTAGCTAGTACTTGTAGTCTATTTTCTTTCTCTAGTTCGCTGAAGAACTCGATGACAATGTCATATGCCTTGGTTATGTCTATGTCCTTGGCCGTAATTCTTCTACGGAGGCCGTAGAGGCTGAACCTACCGTATTTCTCGAAGTATCTTGCTCTTAAGAGGTTGAATACTACCTCACTATAAACTACGTCGTTTACGGCGAAGACCATGTCGCTCTCGATGATGTTTAAGGCTTTATCGTAGCCCATGAAGTACTTGGTGATAACACTACTATCGAGGAATACTAGTTCTCTCTGCAAGGTATTCATAGTATTCTTCCTCGAGAACCTCTAGGTCAACATCACGTATGATGCCGAAAAACCTCCTTAAACCACCCGTACTACTAACCCTAGCTATAATCTTAACAATAACTTCTTCGCCTTCTCTTAACCCCGGCTCCTCTAAGGGCTTTAAGACGCCGTTCACGTATATGGCGCGTATAGTCTTAGCCATACCTAGCCTCCGAGTAACGAATCTATCCAATAACGGTTATAGGT
>CAYUVB010000077.1:0-3963 GCA_964448055.1 uncultured Desulfurococcales archaeon
CAGGATGAACAACCTCCTTATCCAACACAATACCATAAACAAGCTCACTGTCTAGTAGGCTTCCTCCCTTCTTCTTCTCAATTTTTACGTTATCTAATCTAGCCTCATACCTATTTTCTCCACGTTTCTCAGCTATTGTTAAAATAGCATCAATTACCATCTCTGTTATCTTTCCAAGTGTTGCTCCGCTTCCAACATATTTACTTGCTATGGTTGTCTCGACTAATTGCTTGAATACAGGCTTTACTTTCTCTCGATCCTCTGGTTTGCTTAAGTCTCCTAAGTCGAGCTTTATTGCTATGTTTTCGAGTTCTTCTAATGCTTTCTTCATAGCCATCTTGTATCCTTCAATTATGATTGTGGGGTGTATTCCCTGGTCCAATAGATTTTCAGCCTTCTCTAGAAGAGTACCTGCTAAGACTACTGCAGTTGTAGTACCATCACCCACCTCAGCGTCCTGAGCTTTAGCTACCTCTACAAGTAGTTTTGCAGCAGGATGCTGGACCTCCATTTCTTTAACTATTGTGGCTCCATCGTTTGTTACTGTTACATCGCCGAAACTATCTACAAGCATTTTATCTAGTCCACGTGGACCCAAGCTGGTCTTTAGTACTTCTGCTAATACTCTGGCCGCTAAGATGTTTGTTCTAAGAGCATCACGTCCAGTGGTTCTCTTGGTACCCTCTTTTAGTATTAGTACGGGTACACCATATAGTGCCATAAGATTTCACCTTTAGCTTATTTGCATGGATAAGTTTCAGACCTCTTCTATATAAGTCTTTCGTAGATAAGTTTGAAATACCTGCACACTTAGAGCTACCATAGTGAACGTGGGTGGAGACAGGTGGTAGTCTATGGTTAATGTTGATGAAGTAGTAGACAAAATAGTAGGTGTATTTTCCAAGTTCATAGATAACGATGATATCGAAAATGGTAATCGATATTTGCTAGCATCTATAGAAACATTAATCTATGAATATATGGCGGGCATGATAGATTCCCAAGAATTATCCGAAATTGCGAGAAAGCTTAGAGATAAAATAGTTGAAGGACCAGCTTATGCTAACCCATTCATAATGGAAGTACTAGGCATCTTAGAGGAGAAAGTTGATGAAGAAAGCATAAATGAAGCATTAGAGAAAACAAGAAGACTACATATGGAAGAGAGACTTGACAGACTTGAAGTCTAACATACCTAAATGTACATACTGTAGTAGACCAGCTGTGTATAAGCGGAAAACATCAGGAGAACATTTTTGTGAGAGATGCTTCATACAAGGATTTCTACGAAGACTACATAGAACCATTGCTAAATACTCTATGCTTACCCCTTATTCAAAAATACTTACCCCATTACTACCTGATATACCATATACCTCCATGGCACTAATACACGCTATTACAAAACTCGAAGAAAGGTACCCATCAGAAATAAAAATAGTAGTACCATTAGACGCTCCATGGGTTGATAAAGTATTGGAATACTTAAAAGAAAACTTAGGCAAAAGTAATGTTGCGGTTTATGGCTCCAGATATGCAAATTATTATGGAAAGATGGAAAGTCTTAGTGAAAGATTTTGTTTATCACGCACGATAGCATTAGCATTCGCCAAGAAGTTATCGTCTTTAAGTGTACTACTACCTCATAATCTTGACACATTAGCCGTACTGTTCTTATCATCAATTATTTCATCAGAGATGACCTTGGGTTTAGATTTAATAGCAGTTAAAACTTATGATAACATAGTATTGGGATATCCATTTTATGACATGATTTGGGAAGATATTGTATTCTACAACTATATAAATGGTATTGTATTCCTAGAAATAGACTATAAACAATATGCTAAATATAACGAGTATGAAAAGATAGCTTTTGATATGTACAGAGAACTTTCGACTAATGCGAAAGAACTAGGTTACAATATATTGAAGAATCCTAGGCTTCTAGCAACTATAATGAATATAGACGAATGTGAAGATTGCCCTTGCCCTAAGGATCTAGATGGCAATAGTCGTTTATGCCAACGAATTAACCTAATCCATAAGGAATTAAGAGACTCTAAACTAGAAATCTTATACCCTTAGCTCTAAGTACAGCTTTTATACCTTCTTTTAACGCATACACATCTTTGTCATAAGAAGACATACCACCTTGTTGCTCAAAGACAGCTTTTCCATCAATATATAATCTTACTGTAGGTGAAACATTAATATTGAATTCTTCTGCTATTTCCGGATATTTGGCGATATTAGCAATGACTACCACCATGTATGGCTCTCTAATTCTTTCAAAAAACCTTATAGCATAACTAATACTTTGCGACTCGCTATCTTCCTTAACGAATGCAACTAAGACTATACTATTAGAACCTATTATCCTTTTCAACTCCCTTGGATCACTAATGTATATCATTTACCTTCACCATGGATATTCCTTAAACTTTTCTCCATGATCTTCTTTCTTATGTATTCTTTTTCATCTTTACTTAAAAATATCTCTATATCCCATGGCTCTCTTTGTGCTATAGGAGGTTTGATGTATTCACCTAGCAGTACATATCCTCTTTCTAAGGTCTCTCTAAGATCGCTTATGCTACTTGTTTCAACAAATTCCTTGAAGAGTTCGTTAAAGTCAACTGCTTTACGTACATCCTTCTCGGATAGTACTGCTCCACACACAAAACATGTGAGATCGGGTAGTACTGCACGGAAACCACATTTAGGACATGGTATAGGTGTAGGTTTACCGTATTCGTGCCATACATATTTCAATTGCGCTATGAGGTCTTCCCTACCGAGTCTTAGTGCTTCACGATATAGCTTCTGCACATGACCTGCAGCGACTCTTCTACCATAAGCTATTATGAATTCTAATTGTTCAGGTGTAAAACTTTCACGTATTCTAAGTAGGTTGCTAGCAATTAATTCTGCTACATTCTCATAATATCGTTTAAGCCTACTAACTATTTGTTCTACCTTTGGCTTATATGTAGCTTCTCCAAGAACCATTTCTATAGCTGGACCTAGTACATCGTAATATTCTTCATCTTTTAATCCTAGTAGATCTAAACCTAGTCTGGAAGCTACCTCTTTAACAATACTTCTAACGTATTTTTCTACGTTTATAGTCTTCTTACGTCTTCTAGTAGTTCTTTTGCTAGTTTTGCTTGCAGATGATGTAGTTCTCTTAGCTTGGGACCTAGTTGTTGAAGTGCTGGTTTTCGAGCTACGTCTACGTCTAGGCAAAGGTGCAGTCCACCTTGATCTCCTTGTGTTTGATAAAAGCTAACGCATATACATTAGCCTAAGTTAGCGTTAATCTCGTAGAATAAGGATTACGCGTTTCCAGGTTAAAAAGACTAAGGAGCATAGATACCATGTCTACCTAAAATCATCACGTTGAACTCCATAAACGTAACGGTTTCTAGCCTTAACATACCTTGATACGAGATAACTTAGTAATATATTAAGTCTCCTAGGGTACTTTCTTCTGACATATCTTAACTTTGCCTCAAGTTCACCTACATCTGGTTTACGTCCGTTAAACCATGCTTTAACAAGCTTTCTTGTAATATACGATAATAGTTCATAGTATTCTTCTGCTAAATCAACATCATAACCATACTTTGTAACCACTCTTTCTATCATCTCACCTATATAGCTATCTACAACGTCTATTAGCTCATCCTCATCATACATCAGTGAAATCCACCTAAAATCATAAGGTGTTACTACCAGGTTATAAGCTCTCCCCTATAATTAGTTTCTTTTAAACACCGAGAAGCACATCAAACCTCATTATCATTACTTCTGTATGGTAAATATTGTTACTGACCTACTTAGGACACAAATATGAGGAGTATTGAGTATCATCCCGGTATACATTAGTACCTATATATAGATATAGTAGAACATGCGATTTACTAGTATTACTTCCTGTAACCAATAGTAATACTCGTA
>CAYUVB010000078.1:0-3962 GCA_964448055.1 uncultured Desulfurococcales archaeon
AATCCCACGTGGATAGAGTGGACACAATATGCTGGATGTATGCTGTTTCGGACATATAACCCGTGAGTCAGAAGAATGGCAGGGACTTCGTCGGGAATTCACTGCTGGCCCACCATACTTCTTCTCGTTAGCGTTAAGGAGGCTTGGAGATCAGGTAATGGTTGTAACCAAACTCAATCCCATAGATAAAGACATACTTGCAGAACTTGAGCGAGAAGGAGTAAGAATAGTATTAAGAAAAAGCGCTAGAACATCATCATTTCACACAATATATGGTAAAAGTCTTGATGAAAGATACCTAAAGGTCATATCTGTTGCCGACCCATTTACACTAGATGACTTAGAGTTTTGTGAACCTTCTAAATACATTTACATAGGACCCTTAACCACTAAAGATTTTACATTAGAATTCCTTATTGAAGCTAGAAGGAAAGCACCAGTAGTATTAGATGTTCAAGGATTTACTCGAAAAGTTATAGGTGATAGGATAGAATATGTTGATTGGGAATGGAAGTATGAAGGCATGAAATACATTGACATATTTAAGGCCGATAATAATGAGGCAAGAATTTTGACAGGGATAAATGATCCTATAGAAGCATTAAAGAAATTATTAGAATGGGGGCCAAAGGAAGTATTGATAACCTCAAGCAAGGGTGTATACCTAGGCGTACATGGCAATGGGTTCTATTTTGCACCATTTATAGTTGATGAAATTAGGGGTAGAGTTGGACGTGGAGACACTTGTACAGCTGCTTACGTACATGCCAGGCTTAGAGGGATGAGCTATGACGAAGCCGTTAAATTTGCAGCAGCTGCCACGTCATTAAAGCTAGGATACCAAGGCCCATTAAGGAATAACGAGGACGAGGTACTAAGATACGTTAAAGAAAAATATTCAAACCTTAACCCTCGGCTCAAGTAATACTATAAAAAGACCTTGACGAGGGCGTATTCGAAGCTATGGATAGTATAAATATGTAAGACAATAGAGGATTAGGCGAAGGGTTTATAAAGTGTATTAACGGGAGTTCAACTTGTAGAAAATGTGGAGAGGGTAATAACATACACCCTAGGTCCCTTCAAGTAAGGTGGCGTATTAGGCAATGACATATAGTCGTAAACACATACCAATAATAGTGGCTCATAGAGCTAATAGTTGCCGCAGAATAAGACATTTTATTAATAATGGTATAGTTGACACTATTGAGATAGATGTTATAAAATCACCACATAATGGTAGTATTATTCTACAGCACATGGATGAAGACGAATTCATAAGAGACTTTATAGTTAAGAATGAAATAGAATTACTCAACAATAGTGAGAACATTATTAAGAGAATACTCTTGTGGATTAATGATAAGATTAAAAACTCTAAGGCTAAGAAGTCCAAGAAGTATTATTTAGGTTATGTATTGGAGTACATAAATAGCCTAAGTATGATGAAAAACAAGAAAATAAATGTTATAATTGATCTTAAGGCTAAGGGAGTAGCTGATGAAGTAGCAAGTATAATTAAGTCCACGAAATTTAATGGAGTAATATACATATCCTCTAAATATCATAAGGAATTAACTAAAATTAAACATCTTGTACCACAGGTTAAAGTACTAGCATCATTTGATGGAGAACCTGTTGGCTTATCCGATTATCTACGTAAGATAGGTGTTGATGGAGCAAGTGTACGTGCAGCATTTGTTGATAAGGACCTCGTAAATGATTTACATAGTCATGGATATATAGTAGCTGTATGGACTGTTAATGACCCTGGACTTGCTAAGCATTTAGCATTACTAGGAGTTGACATGATAATCACCGATATACCTGAAACGTTAAAGAGAATACTCGAGTTAGAAGAGGAATACAGGGTTATGCAAGATGAAATAGATTTAGATCATTATGCCGAGTATTCTGACAAAAGAGTCGTTATTGGTGGCTTAGAGCAAATGTTTGGATACGAATTAGGACAACAAGGAAAAGACTATTCTAGTTTTAGAAAAGAAAAAATCTAAATAGATACTATTTTTAGTCATCACGTCTGATGTTGAATCATTACTTGAATCCTGGCTTACGAATGTTTACTACTTCTTTGTTTACTAATGTTGGCGGTACTTCGCCTTTATGGAATGCTATTAGGTTCTCTGCTACTAGTTCTGCCATCTTATGTCTTGTTTCATATGTTGCTGAGCCTATATGTGGTAGCAGTACTACGTTCTTAAATGCTGTTATTGGATGATTGGGGTCTAAGGGTTCTTGTTCGTGTACATCTAATCCTGCTGCACGTATCCATCCTTCACGTAATGCTTTTACGAGTGCATCGGTGTCTATTATTGCTCCTCTGGCGGTGTTTACTATTATTGCTCCTTTCTTCATCTTCTTTAATCTCTCCTCGTTTATTAGGTGATACGTTTCCTTAGTTAATGGTACATGTATTGATACTATATCTGCCTCCTTCAATAAGTCGTCTAGTTCACGGTATTCTATTCCAAGTTTTTCTTCTAAGTCTTTCCTACGGAACTTGTCATAGTATATTACTTTCATACCAAATGCTTTACCAAACTCTGCTACACGTGAACCAATACGTCCTAGACCTATTATTCCTAAGGTCTTACCCATTAATTCTACTCCTAACATCATCTTAGGATGCCATCCTGTTTGTAGTCTCCACCATTCACCCCATCTTACGAAGTGATCTGCTTCTACTATTCTTCTAGCTACAGCCATTAGTAATGCCCATGTTAACTCTGCTGTAGCTTCTGTTAGTACTCCAGGCGTATTGGTTACATAGATACCTAGCTTAGTTGCACATTCTACATCAATATTGTCGTATCCTACAGCATACTGTGCTACTATTCTTAGCCTCTTAGCTTGCTGAAGTAAGTTACAATCTATTTTATCAGTTAATAGTGTTGCTAAAGCATCAACCTGCTTAGCTTTTTCTAATAATACTTCGTATGGAGGTGGCTGATATCGATCCCAAACTTCAACGTCATAGTATTCTTCTAGCTTCTTTATAACATCTGGGAAGAGTTCTCGAGTTATGAAAAGCTTGGGTTTCATCTACTTTTACACCAAGAATACCGTGACATAGAAACCATATTTTAATTTTACCAAAATTAAGAATATTTTAGTCTTGACATTATCTAATTGGTCTCCTAAATTTCTTAGGAGTATGAAATAACATAACAATGTATACAATGTATTGTAAGTAAAATTAATGATTAAAGAGAACAAGGAGAAAAATGTGTAGACTCTAAATTGGTTTATCATAACATTTATGGTTTAATTGTTATCTTGCCGTCTATTCTCTTATGTCCTCTCTCAAACGCTTTTAGTGCTTCACTTAGTTTGAACCTACTTGTAATTATCTGCGTCATATCTATTTTGCCTGCCGCCATTAGCCTTATAACGTTTCTAAATGTGCCCCAACCCGAGTGACCCTGGCTTCCAAATACTTGGGCTCTTCTTACTTGTAGTATCTCCAGGTATATCGGTACTTCTTGTGGTGCACGTCCAATCCATGTTATCTTTGCTCCTATTGCTAAGCTCTTAAGCATCTGGGGTAACGTATGCTCTGGTGCTCCAGCAGCTTCTACGTGTAGGTCTGCTCCTTCGCCACCTGTTACATCCATAATCTTTTCCCAAGGCTCAACACCTTTATTCTTCAATTCTACGGGGTCAAATACATAGTCTGCTCCAACTTTCTTAGCTAATTCTTTCCTCACAGGGCTTATCTCGAACGCTATGACCATTCCTGCTCCTGCAGCTTTAGCTAAGGCTATCGCTGCTAAACCTATGGGTCCTGCACCCCATACTACAACGTATCCTCCGGGTTTGAATCCTCCAGCACGGTTGAACATTGCATGATATGCTACTGATGTTGGTTCTACTAGGCTTCCAGCTTCAAAGGCTTTATCTTCATTACCGTATCTTTCTGCTATTGAATCTATCTTCCATAA
>CAYUVB010000079.1:0-3941 GCA_964448055.1 uncultured Desulfurococcales archaeon
GTGTTTGACAGTCTTGAGCATCTAGTAGAGCTTGGTAGAAGGTTTTTCGCTGAAAGAGTTAAAGGTAAGATCTTTGCTGTTCGAGCACATCGTGTAGGAGAACACGACTTTACTAGTAAAGATGTTGAAAAGCTTCTTGGTGAAGCATTGCTTAAAGAGGGTGCTCGTGGGGTAAACCTAGAAAACCCAGAATATGAGGCTTTCGTAGAAGTTAGATGGGGCCAAGTATACTTCTACGATAAGATTATCCCAGGTCCTGGCGGACTACCCGTTGGAAGTGAAGGTACAGTACTAGCCTTATTCTCTGGTGGAATAGACTCACCTGTAGCTTCATGGATGATACTTAAACGTGGATGCCGTGTACATCTATTATTCTTCAATATTGGCGGCGAACCCCATCTAAAAGGTGCTAGAAAAGTAGCAGAAGTATTAGCTAAAAAATGGTTCTACGGCTATAAGCCTAAACTATATGTTGTTGATATAAGACCTATAATACCATTCATAGCTGAAAAAGTACCAGAACATTACCGTATAATAATTCTAAGGCGTACCATGATGCGTATTGCCGAAAAACTAGCTTGGAAGATTGGTGCTGAAGCATTAGTTACAGGTGAAAGTTTAGGTCAAGTAGCTTCACAGACTTTAAGAAACCTTAGAGTAATAGATGATGCTGTAGACGTATTAGTGCTAAGGCCCTTAATAGGCTTTGATAAACAAGAAATAGTAGACATGGCTATGAAAATAGGAACTTACGAGGAATCCAAGAAATTAGAAGAATATTGTACACTAGGTATAAGAAAACCAACCACAAGAGCTAATCTTGAGGAAGCACGAAGATACGAAGAACAATTAGGCTTAGAACCATTAATAGATAAACTCGTAGAGGCAGCAGAAGAGATATCCCTTAGGTGAATATACTACCCCTTCTTCTCTATTAGTGCGTAGAAGAACCCTGTTACACCATGGCGATGCGGCCAAGCCCTCATAGTACCAGGTAGAAATCCCTCATCATATGGGCCTTTCAATGGTATAAGTTTTAGCTTAGGATACTTCTCTAGAAGCCATTTAACGTTACCTTCGTTTTCCTCTACAAGCAGGCTACATGTAGTATAGAGTAGTCTTCCCCTGGGTTTAAGTAACCTTACAGCAGCTACAAGTAATCTTCTCTGATTCTCAATTATATCTTTAAGTTTATCCTCTATGAGTCTCCATCTAAGTTCAGGGTTTTTAGGTAAGGTGCCAGTACTACTACATGGGGGATCTACTAGAACTCTATCAGCTATTTCTTCACCAAGGATCTCGGGTGCTTTAGCTCCATCATTAATAATTATCCTTACTATGCGATGGGTGCCTGTTCTTTTTAGAAGTTCTCTCATTCTCTTGATCCTAGCCTTATCTATGTCGAAAGCGTATATTACTCCTTCATTCTTCATTATTTCTGCTATGTGTGTTGTTTTTCCTCCTGGTGCTGCGCATAGGTCTACAACAACCATACCAGGCCTAACACCAAGCAAAATAGAAGCAAGTGCTGCTGGTTCATCCTGAATAACTATCTTACCTTGTTGGAATAGTTTTGACTTATTGAAGTTGTATGGTCCTTCAAATCTAATTACTACTGGTACTCTACGACTAACTTCTGGATTCTTACCCTCCCGCCTAAGTTCTTTAACTACTTCATCTACACTAGCTTTTAAGGTATTAACTCTAATACTTATAGGTAAGGGTTTATTCAATGCATCAAATAATTTCTCTGCTTCGCTTACACCCAAGAGTTTTTGCATCTTCTCTATAAACCATGCAGGTAGTAGGTACTTGAACTCTAATTCCTCAACTTCATTCCTAGGTTCAAGTTTAACGCCTTCATTCACCCATTTATCTATAAGTCTCCAATAATACATTCCAACAAATGGATGAGTCTTAGCTGACAAGTAATCAGCTACACCCCACTTAAGGTGTTTAATGGTTGTATTAGATGGGTCATGGTATAGTATTATGTCTAAGGCTATTCTTAATGCCGCTCTAAGCCAAGGGTCAAGTATCAGTGGATTAACATTTAGTTCTCTCTCAACGACTTTATCAAGTAAACCCATTTTCTTCATTATATCATAGAACAACGCGGTAAGTAAGCGATCGAGACCAGTACCAAGTATACCATACTCCTCGAAAACCCTACGCTTAGCGTCCTGGCTAGGCTTAACTTCTTCAGCAAGCCTTACAGCATTAACAAGTATCCTCAAATCCCTTGAACTAAGCCTAAGTTTACCACCCACTACCTCTCCCAGAAAATATTAATGTAAATGTATAACGTATATGGGGATAAAACTCTTTACCTAATAAACGATCTAAACGCAAGGAAAATCAATAGTGCCATAATAGTCATTATTATAGCTAATATCAATGCTAGATTACTTAACCCGGGAGAACCAGCACCAAAACATATAGGAATAAAGAATACCACTATACAACCACCGATACCAACTTCACCTTTACCAGCAGCTTCGCTAGAAGCTTGCCACATAAAGTAGAGACTTGATGCAAACAATATTATGAAACCTATTATAATGACCAGGAAGCCTAGAAACAATAACTTACTAAAGTCTTCGCCTTGCCTCATAGGAGGATATGTAGTCAATTAATCTTCACCCCCAATAACTTCTTGTTACTAGTAATGGTAGTATGAATAATATTATTGCTAGTATCGTCAAAGCGATTGCTAAAATTAACACCATTTTTGTAGCTCTAGCACTAGTGCCAAAAACAATAGGTATAGGGCCAACTATAACAACACCACCAGCTTCAACTTTACCACCACGCATAGTTTTAGCTACAGCTAACAATATTATTATGAAGCCTATGAATATTATTACGATTCCCAGAATCATAATGCTGGCGGCATCAATCAAGCGTAAGCACCCTTACTCCAAGAGAATAACACTAGGGTATAGAAGTAGAAAAGAGTTACCTACTCAAAGAAAAGATTTATAATTAAAAAGGCTATGTTAGAGTTTAAACTTATCCGCCATGTCTTAACGTGTCTATTAGTATCTCAATTATTAACACGGTCTTAGCTAGTTCAGCTGATATCTCTTTACCTAAACCTAGTCTTATACAGACCTTCTCTGTTTCAATTGCTAGTTGCTTAAGCTGTAGCATTAGTTTTACTGCTTCTTCAGTATTATTATTCTTTAACTGTATCCTTACTTGCTTTAGTAGCTTAAGCATGTTCTCTAATCTTACTTTAACTTCTACCATATGGACTTTACGTTTTCCTTTTTCTTCAACTATTTCTTTAATCTTCTTAATCTTTTCCTCAAGATCTTCTAAGCCTTCCATTACCCTTTCTCTATTCTTCTTCCTTTCTTCAGGAGTTCTAACCACCTTCTCTAGCGCTTTCTCTACGTAAACATGTATCTTTTCTAGTGATTCTTCAATTCTGTCTAATGCTATGAGTATTGGCTTAAGTAATGGCTTGTGCTTTATTTTGTCCTTTAGTTCCTCTATCATAGATCTTATCTCTTCTATGAGCTCATGGATTTTCTCCTTAAGCTCTTCTACCTTAGATTCATCTCCTATCTGGGTAGCGTTGACTAGTTCTTTTATCGTATCCTTTAACTCATCTATGGATGAGACTACATCTTCAATTAATTGTTTTGCTTCTTCTGGCAGTATCTTCGTATGCTCACTTATTTGTTGCAATGCTCTTGATAGTCCTCCTACTAAACCTATTAGGCCATTAACATATGGCGCTATGTTCTTCACTTTCTCCGCATGTTCTTCACGATGTTTGACTTCGCCTCCCAGTATATGTACTTCCTTCATAGTGAACATGTATATTCTCGCGAGCATAGTAGGTGTTATCGTAATATTAAGCTCCTCTGTTGTTATGTTCTTTAACTTACTTATAGTTTCTTGAAGCTTAGCAATAACTTCTCTTAATTGTG
>CAYUVB010000080.1:0-3601 GCA_964448055.1 uncultured Desulfurococcales archaeon
GTTGAACCAGATAGAGAACATATTGAAGCATGTAGACCATACATACCTGGAAACTATAGGGAATTATGTAGATAGTGGAGATTAGTGCTTACCTGAGAACGGGTGGCCGCGAAGTACCAAAGGTGTTCATAGAGGCCTATTGAAGTTAAGGAGCAAGGCTTCTTTCATTGGTGGTGTTGGTTTGATTATATGGGGTTCATGTTTTGGTGGAGTGCTAAGCTTTTTACTATTGCATACTAGTATATTAGTAGACTAGTAGACTAAGGTGGTGATGTCTTTGGCTGGTAGGTCTACGACTATAAGGATTTCACGTGAGACTAAGAGTAGGTTGGAGAGGATAGCCTTGATGCTTGGTGTATCACTTATGGAGGCGTTGGACTATGTTGTAAGTGTTGCTGAGAAACACTTGGAAGAGTACCAGGGGGACTTAGAGGTATTAGCTAGAATCCTAGGTGATACCCGGGGAAGCGGATACAAGGATACATCTGTAAGAGTAGACGAAGTGTTAGCTAATGCTCTGTTAAAGGAGTCTAAGGATAAGAGATGAAGGTTTATGGCTATACTCATTGATACCTCAATATACTATGCTCTCCTAGACCCTGATGACATGTATCATTTTGATGCAGTATCTCTCATATACCACATACTTAAGGGTAGGTATGGAAGACCCTACACCATAGACTATGTTATAGTCGAGACAACTCTACTACTAAAAGCTAGAAACCTTGCATATAAGATACCGTTGTTCATAGAGTTTCTCCAAAAAGAGAATATAAGGATAATATGCGTAGACGACGAAATACTTAGTAAATCAATTAAAATACTTACCAGGAAACCAGAGACCAGCTTAACAGACATAGCACAAGTAATCATAGCAAACAACATGAAGATAAAGTACATGGCAAGCCTTGACGAATGGTTTAAGCAGCAAGGACTAATAGTACTAGGTAAAAACTATACTAATACGCTAAGCGAAAAAGAACTAGCTGAAATAAAAAACTACCTAAGAAGCATTAAGAAAAACAGTTTCACTCATTGATCCTCGAAATAAATTTAAAGTAAAGATGTAGGTTTACATTTGTGAATGCTTCAATTAATGTGCTCCGAAGGATTATTCGTAGAGAGGTTAGGAGAATGTTTCTAGAAACTCTCCTAGAACTAATACCCTATGTGAGTGATAGGGAACAAAAAGAAATTGAACGAGTAGCTGGATCACCAGAAAATTACCGTGAAGAAGATTTCATGGGATAGAGTGAAAGATAGAAGGTGCATAGATCTATTATAATCTATAGTTATTCCTGTACGGACATGGTTGACTAGTTATCTTGAATGGTAGGTTATGCTCTTTAGCTCGTCTATTAGGTGTTTTAACTTACCTAGTTTGTCCTTGGATAATAATTATTAACTACTGTGCTTGTGTTAATGTCTTGGATACAAGGTTGTTGGTTATAGAATTCTATGTGAGGTCGAGGTTTTATTTGTGTTTATAGTCATAATTGTATGCTGGGTGTAGTAGGTGGCTAGGGTTATTGAGACCGTAGCGCGGCGCCTAGGGGTTTCACCAGAGAGGCTTGAGCGTGAAGCTATTGAGGTATGGCTTAAGCGTAGGCTTGCTCTTGTAGAGGCTGAGATAGCTGAGATTCTCGCCAAATATGGTGTGCGAAGTATTGAAGAACTAGAAGAATATATACGTAAGGGTAAGGTCGATGAGCATCCTGCTTGGGAGGATCTGATAACACTGGAGAGACTCCTTGAGGAGAAGAAGCTTAGTGAAGCGTTGAGGCTCTAGAAGTTGAGTCAAGATGTGCTCGAGGATATATACAAACATCTTACAATTATTGCCTTGAAGGAAATATAGGGACTTTATACGTGAGGTTACTAGAGTTAAAACACCTTCCGGGATAACGATAAAGATACGCGTCATCTTCATTGATAACAGTTTCCTTGATGTCTACTGGAGCTCTAGTGGTAGATACAGTCTACACTATGAGAGAAGACATATAGATGGAACAATTTATCGCCACGATAATGCACCTCATGAAAAACATCGATGTATTAGGACGTTCCCGAAACACTTCCATAGAGGTAGTGAGGATAGGGTTGAGGAAAGCCTCCTACCTGAAGACTCGACAGAAGCTGTAGAATACTTCCTAGAATTCATAGTGAACTTAATCCGTGCTAAACGTTAAGTATACCACATATCCAGTACAACTTGTATACTCGATTAACATGGAGAAAGCTTAGAGTATAATGGTTAGTGGTGAGGTTTTGCTTGGTTTTCTAATGTGGGTAAGCTTATTAGCTTGCTACGTAATATTTTGCATGAGGGTTGTTTATGGAGATCGTGGTTGCTGTTGATGAGCGTGGGAGGGTTCTTATTCCTGGGGAGATTAGGAGGAGGCTTGGTATTAAGGGTAGGAGTAGGCTTTTGCTTAGGGTTAGGGATGATGGTGTTATAGAGCTTGTTCCCTTGGATAGGCTGTACAAGGAGGTTTCAAGAGTATTTGAGGATAAGTTTAGGGATTGGCGTGAAGAATCTCATGAGGCATCAAGGATTCTTGAGAAACTGGTAAGGTGATTGTCGTGGAGATAGTTGATACTGTATATCTCATAGCATACTTGAAGCCTAGTGATCCTTTACATACCAGAGCAGTAGAGATTATAGAGTCTCTAGGAAATCATAGAAAGGTGTCCCAGGCATCGCTAGTAGAGTTAGACCTACTCATGAAGTCTAGGGGGTTCACTGTAGATGAGAGATTGAAGACCTGGGTGCTCTTAGAGAAAATAATCTCTACTGAAGCAATAGAATCAGTAAACCCACAAGACCTTGCCATAGCGGTAATACTCGTCGAGAAGCACAGATTAGACTACTTTGATGCACTAGTAGCAGCACAATGTATAACGAGAAACGCGAAACCATTAACAACAGATAAGGAAATCATAGAAGTAGTCTCCAAGGAGTCAAAGGAGAAACTAGTAAAGGAGTGGAAAACAACCCCATAAGAGAAAACAATAACATAAACCGTTGATAACAAATAACAATTAATCATGTTTTGGAAAATATGCTTCCATATTTCCTAGCTACTTCTATGATTTTCTTAGCTAGTATGGCTGTTCTTTGACTTAGATCTGCATGTGGGTATATTTCAATGAATTGTTCTAGAGTTTTTATAATCTCCCCAACTAGACTTCTACAGTCTTCGTGTAGATTTCTTTCTATGTCTATGCATTTATTCTCTAGGAATATACATGGCGTTAAAATCTTCATTAACTGTAATGTACCCAGAACATCATTGCATTCGATATCTTTTAGCTGTGTGTTTACGAGGAACTCTAAGTACTTCTCAACATAGCTTCTATATCCGTGCTCTACTAGGAATCTATGAACATCTAGATCCTTTACCACCGTGGAGGCTAAGTAAATGGTCTTTGCCGCATACTCGAATCCAAGGCTGTCTATGAGCTTCTGGTCTATGTCAACTAAATAGTAGAGAGGCGAGCCATGGAGAACACTATGTGCTGCCTCGTGTAGTAGGAGGGCTTTTACATAACCTGGTTCAAGGGAATGACATTTCTCGTAGTCTACATGTATCCTCGGCCA
>CAYUVB010000081.1:0-3282 GCA_964448055.1 uncultured Desulfurococcales archaeon
TTGGTGGGCCCGCGGGGACTTGAACCCCGGACCTCCGCCTCGTAAGGGCGGCGTCCTAACCAGGCTAGACGACGGGCCCCTTCTTCGCCGGTTGTTTTAATGATATTGTCCTCGTTTTTAGATTTTTCCTTAATTAAGGCATAGAGTCTTTCGACTAAGTCTACTGAGGGCTTTCTTTCACTGCGTTTAAGCATTAATTTATATCTAGGCTTTATCCCGAGATCCTTTGGCTTAATCTCATATTCTTTCATCAACCTAACAAATCCCGGGCTAGAGAGCATGAGTATCCAAGTTTATGTCTTACCAAAAATATTTTAAGTTAATTGCGATGGGTGGTCACTTCGTTAGAGCTCTTTAAGGTTTATATAATCCAGTATTAACCCTACTACAAGGTGATGTGGTAATATGCCAGTGGAAGTCTTCGATAAAGAGAAGTTTATTGAAATATCTCGAAGGGCTATAGAGTGTCGTATTAAGAAGTTGGAAAAGGAAGGTATTGCTAAAGTTAAAGCTAGGACGAAGAGATACTTATATACCATCAAAATCAAACTTGATGAACTAGAAGACTTCCTTAAGGGGTTAGAATGTCGCAATATCATTGAGGTTTAACTATAACTCTATTACGTCGTTGTTGTTCGCGATATATGCTTCTATCCCGGTATTCTCCTTAACATATTTAGCAAAAACTTTTGCGGTTTCTTCATCACTATGTATAATTATTAATTTCTCTAAATTTTTGCAATGCTTAACTATCTCTAGGAGTCCATCCCTTCCAGCATGGCTGGAAAAGTCAAACCACTCTATTCGTGCTTTTATAAAATTGTATTCTTCTGCAAGTTTGCCAGTCGCAACAATACTCCTTCCAGGTGTTCCTTCCGCTTGGTAGCTTACAAGAAATATAGCATTCCTCTCTGAGTCGCTTAGCTTTTTAGCGTAATAAAGTGCGGGGCCTCCTTTAAGCATTCCAGCAGATGCCACTATTACTCCTGGGTTCTTCCATGCCTTTCGTCTGTCATTCCATCCTCTTACTCTATTAAAAGTTCTTAATGCCTTCTCTAGTAAGTGGTATTTATATATGTATTTCTTTTCCTCTAGCATCACATCTGATATGCTCCTAATCATTCCATCATAATAAACATCTATGTATGGTGTCTTCTCAGCGAGTAGACTTAGTATTTCTTGGCTTCTTCCAACACTAAACGCTGGCACCAATACTGTACCATTATTCTCTACAACTTCCTTTATAGCTTGTATGAATAGATCTTCAACTAATCTTCTTGGAGGATGTTCGACTGATCCATATGTAGCTTCCATTATGAGTACTTGTACATCATGTAATGATTTATAGTCTAATGGTTTCGTTAACCTAGTTTCTATGACATTTATATCTCCTGTATACAATATAACGGTATTTTTAACATATACTTTAGCCATTGATGAACCAGGTATATGTCCAGCATCATGTAAAGTTACCAAGAAGTTTTCAAGGTTTATTTCCTCGTTATAATCTATGCTATAACTTGAGTCGAGCATGTTGAGTACTTCATTGTATTCAAACGGCAAGTAATATCCTGATAATTTTATGAAGTCTTCAAGCATGTATTTGGAGAGTTTTATTGTTATGCTTGTAGAGTATAATGGTGGTGAGGAAGAGATGTATACATATGGTATTGCGCCTATATGATCTAGGTGTACATGGGTGGCTATGACGCCTTCTAGTTTCTGAGGATTAACATGTAAGGGTAGCTGTGGTATATCATTTTCATCAAATGATACTCCATAGTCTAACAATAAGGTCTTACCATCGTATTCTACGAGTACAGATGCTCTTCCAACTTCCTTGCCTCCTCCGAGTATTCTTACCTTAACAGTCATGGTGTCACCAGTACATGTAATCTCTGTTACTACTTCCCTAGCTGACCAGTAAGGTAAGTATTAGTAGCTTAAAAGGGTTAAGTTGGTAAAAATATAATGGGTAAGATGATGTTTCGTTTATCCCCTCGTGAAATGAGGAGATTAATGAAGCGTATGGGTCTTAACTTAGAGGAGCTAAGCGGGGTTTCAAGAGTAATAGTAGAGTTTGATAATGGAAAGAAACTCGTAGCTGAATCCCCTATAGCCTATCTGATACGAGGTAAGGATCAAACAATGTTACAAGTCATTGGAAGTTTTGAAGAAGTGCGCGAAGAAAAGGAAAGCATTGAAGCAGTAGAGATTAATGAGGAGGATGTACAGCTTGTTGCAGCACAAACAGGTGTTAGTTTAGAAGAAGCTAAACAAGCATTGATTCAAACAAATGGTGATATAGCGCAAGCAATAATGCTAATTGAAGCACGTAAACGTAAAACCGTATGACAAGTATACTACTCATCGTTTTAAGCTCTAATACCATAGGCTTGTTAGTCCCTGAAGTAAATCCTGTGTATTTTTATGTAATGAGAGAATTAATGTAACATTTTCTTTATCTGCCAACCTTATAGCTAATGGATCTACTTTTCGTGTTCCATGTATCACTACTACTGCTGGTTTAAGTGGTGAGACTCTCACTGCAACCATTGGTGAGCGTCCTGTAGTAACTCTAGTAAATATTAGTGCTCGTTGTGTAGTCATTCCCATAATTTGAAAGAACTCTGTTCCGCTTAACGACTCAATTGCCTCTATGCTATCTAATACTGTATAACCATATATGTAGCTCAAAGTTAATCTAGTGGTTAATGGGCATCCCTTTACAGCATCTATCAATTTATCTATGCTTACTGGTTTATCAAACTCACGCATGTCTATTATAGCAGGATTTCCGATATTCATAGCCTTAGCTAAGTCTTGTACTACTATCCATCCTCTTTCTTCGTCTATTCTTAGCAAAGCGTCAACAAAGCGCTTTATGAATTTCGCGCCAGGAACCCTTCGTCCTTTCTCGTAATCACTAATTACGCTGGGTGAAACACCCATAGCCTTGGCCAGATCTATTTGTAGCACATTAAATATTTCTCGCCACTTCTTTAGCGATCTCCCAATATTATTACTCCATACAATATCGCCAGCTATACGTCTAGCTACAAGATCTCTTATATATCTTGAAACCATTGGTTAGCTCCGTTTAAAAGTAAAGGTATAGAAAGCATTTAAGCAGTACTCCTATCCCAAATATGCATGGGCCCGTCGTCTAGCTTGGTAGGATGCGGGGTATGCCGAGGGGATAAAAGCCCCTCGCACCCGACTCGGGACCGTATTGGCGAAAATCCCCGTGGTCCGGGGTTCAAGTCCCCGCGGGCCCACCAA
>CAYUVB010000082.1:0-3243 GCA_964448055.1 uncultured Desulfurococcales archaeon
GGTATCTCCTAGGCCCATTACCGTAGCCCCATCCAAGGGGCACCCCTAGGCATTGGGGCAGGGCAATCGCCCATCATGTAAGCGTCAGGGAGATTACCTTTGCCCCTGCCTCGGCGGACCCCTTGGATGGGGCTACGGTAATGGGTGGTGGTTTGGCCCTGGAAGGTAGGTGTTACCCTAATAGTATATTAATTTCTAGTCTTAATTATTTTACTAACATACTACTATTGCTATATAATATATTGTAACTTTAGTGGGGGCAGCTCGATTAGGGAGGCCTTTTCTCCCCATAAAATGTTGTAGGTAGAAGGGGTGCTCTCTCATTGCTGCCCCCATTTCATTTAACTACTATATAGGTGTATAATGTTTTTATTTTCACGTACCTGCTTTAGGCACAAGATAGGTGTTAACTCGATGGGTCTTGAATCAGGCCAAGTCTGTATAGTATTAGGCCTTCTATCCACTGGCGATAAATCTAGATTTAACGATGTATTGAGAAAAGTTTTCGCTAAGTCAATTAGCTATGGCTGTTGGAGGATGGAGATACATATATTTACTATGGGATTCGGGCTTGAAGGTGTTGTCGAGGCTACACGCGATGCTATATTAAGCAATATACACTTAAGCTTAGTAATATATGAACATAATGGGCTATCCGAACTCAACGATGTTTTAACCAGAATAAAATCTAGGATAGAGGTTGATAATATCAAAAAGGTTTTCGTGTACGTTTCTCCTGGAGTAAGTAAAGATGTAGTTGTGAATATTAAGGGGGTTCTCCCATCAGAATACACCGAGTTTTTAAGTCAGAGCTTATAGTTTAGCTTCCGGTAATATATGAGTTTAATAGAGGTTCGATAAACTTTGAAGAAAGAGTCATTTGATGTTGTAATTGTTGGTGCAGGAATAGCCGGTTCTACTCTTGCATACTTCCTAGCTAAAGAAGGATTCAAGGTAGCAATCATAGAGAAGGTTAATAAAAACCTTGTAGGTTGGAAGCCTTGCGGCGATGCTATTGGTAGGCATTATTTTGAAGAATTAGGTCTAGAGCCTCCCCATGGCGGGGAGCTAGAACTTATAGTTAAAGGAATAGACATCTACAGTCCTAGTGAAGAACATAGGATAAGAGTTGAAGGAGAAGGCTACATAGTCAACACGCCAGCATTTGTACGCAGGATTCTAAGTTCTGCCCTGAGTCGTGGAGCAGTATTGTATGATAATACACATGCAATTGAACCTATCCTGGAAGAAGGTATAGTTAAAGGTGTTATAGCTAAACACGGAGAAGAGAAAATAGAGTTTAGATCAAAGCTATTAGTAGATGCAAGTGGTAATGCCGCTGTTATAAGAAGAAAACTACCAAAGAACATGCCTATAGCTGAAGAAGCAGAGCCCACCGAATTCAACATTGCCTACCGTGAAATAAGGATTGTAGAGGAGAAAATAAAGGAACCCCATTATATTAGGATATACATTAACCAAGAGATTGCTCCTGGAGGATATTGGTGGTACTTTCCCAAAGGAGAACATAAGGTTAATGTTGGCCTAGGTGTACAGGCTGGTGTCGGTAATCCTTCACCTAAGAAACTATTCTATAGATATTTAGCAAACAAGAGTATAGTGAAAGGAGAGATAATCAACTCCGGTGGAGCACCAGTACCTACACGTAGACCTATCAGTACACTTGTATGGGATGGTGTTGCAGTTATAGGTGATGCAGGCTATACCGTTAATCCCATACATGGTGGTGGTAAAGGCTCCAGTATGCTTGCAGCTTACTGCGTTGCCAAAGCCTTTAATGAAGCATACGATAAAGGTGTTATAAATGCAGCATCCCTTTGGAGCGCTAATAAATGTTATATAGAGAGGTATGGTGCTAAACAAGCAAGTCTAGATATATTGAGGATATTCCTCCAGAAAATGTCTAATAACGACTACGAGTTCCTAATATCGAGAAAACTCATTGATGGTAGTGAATTATACACCATAAGTGCTCAAGCATCAATAACACCAAAAGTCGTATCCCGAATACTAAAAGCCATCTTAATAGGACTATCAAGACCCAGCCTATTAGCTAAGTTGAAACGTGTAGTCGACTACATGGAGAAAGTTAGGAATTACTACTTGAACTACCCTGATAAACCTAATGATCTTGAACGATGGCTGACTGGTCTTAAGAAAATATATGAAGAATTTAAAGCCTCTATTAGGTAAAGTATGATAGTAAGTAAGTTGCAAGTAATTGTAAAGCCATTGTTGAAACAAATACTATATTTATTGTTTTCTCAACAAATCCTCCAACTTCTTCTAGTAACCCTAACATATCAAATATGCCTTCTCCCACATATCTTACATTATCTATTGTAAAACCATAGTAGTATACTTTAGCTTCATCTAAGTCTCTTAATGCTCTATTAATTGATTCTAGTACTGCCTTCTGCAACGTACTATCTCCGAGTTTTACTGGCACATAGGGGTGCTCAGCTAATGTCGCAGTACATGTATGGTCGTCAGGTGTTATAGGCTCATAATCATCTAGCAACTTAGACCCTAGGACAACTTCTCTCAACTTTACCCTAGTTTCCGGAAACATATTATTACCGTAGAGATACGTTATACCTATCCTTTTACCATTACATTCCCATACTAAACTTCTAATCCTACCAGTACATAGCCCGTACTTGTTGGGGTTGTCTATCGAGACTTCACCATAACCCACTTTAAGTACGCATTCCTTAGCTTTTAGGACTTTGTCAACTATTAAGTCTACTAACTTCTTGACTTCATCCCCATTAAACTCCTCACGTGTATAAGAATTATGGGAGTCAACAAGTAATATCTCTACGCCGCTTGTTTTTGACTTTTCCTCAATTACTTGTAGAAGACTAGGTGGCAAATCATCTATTCCTTTAGATCTTGTAATAAATGCTAGTACTGCTTTATCGAATGGTTGAATGAGTACTTCCCAATCATTACTAGTAATCCTATCAGGTGTACGTGGCTTAAGACTTAATGGTTTTGTCTTAGTGAACTCTTCCGCTATTCTATATGATATTTGATATGCATATTTAGCTGTTGGAAGATTATGTTCATGACTTCCTGGTCCATGTAAAGCTAATACGTTGTATCCTTTTTTGTTAAACGCTTCTTCTATCATATAGATCATAGTACTACTGCCTACATTTCTAAATGGACCATAGTGTATTTCAGGAAGTACTAATGCGATGGGCTTACTATTCTTCT
>CAYUVB010000083.1:0-2924 GCA_964448055.1 uncultured Desulfurococcales archaeon
AGGGTGCCGCGGTAGTATAGCCCGGCCAAGTATGCGGGCCTCTCGAGCCCGTGTCCAGGGCAAAACCTGGCGGGAAACCCGGGTTCAAATCCCGGCCGCGGCACCAATAACCTAAACAATTCATAAACTTGATAACATAAGAGTACTAGTAGACCACTATATTATTCCAAGATTTTCTTCACACGCTTCCACTATTCTTGATGCTGTAATCCATGTTGTTAGTGGTTTATCGTATATGGATATTATTTCGTCGGCTAAGTTGTATGTTTCATCACTGAATTCTCCCTCTTGAAAACCGCCTATTATGACTACTGTTTTTCTTTCAAAGATCTTATTAGCAAGATCTTTTAGCCGCATATATTTACCTTTCTCATCTAGTAGGATAACTTGTTCAACATCTAAGCTTTTTATTAAATCTTTTAATTTAAGGTTCTTAACGTACATTAATGGTGTTTCTGCGTCTGGAGGCACTTTTCCTTCCACAAGAAGTTGTTCCATTAGGCCTACGAATCTATTATAATTCTTTGGTAGCCTTATATCCGGTCTTATGAATATTACTAAATCATTGTATGTATGCACATATACGTGTAATAATCCTTCCTTATTTAGAGGACTTTCAAGGAGGTTTAATAATGTAATGTGAATTATATCTGGTCTTCCGCGTTTAAATCTATCCGGTAACTCCTTCATTGCTTGATAATGTATTGATACGTCTAAAAGCATTTCAGATGGTTTTTTCCCTCTTTTCTTAGCACTTTTTAAAATTACTGGATTACTCCATAAACTCTTAGGTATTAATTCTAATGCTGATTCCGCTATTATTATCTTTAATGTTCTACGTTTTGAAGCCTTCATACTCCTTCCACTTAAACTATTCTAAATAAGGTTATAAAGCATCCATTAACCTTCTACTTACTATAAGAGTAGTCAGTTAGTATTAACATCTGGTATGCTGCGATGAGCCCTCGTAATGAAAAAATGCTAAGGGATTTAGCTTTACAGAGGATCAAGTTACTATATAGGTATGCTCTTAATGAAGCGCGTAAGGGTAATGTAGAATTTGCACGAAGATACGCATACTTAATAAAAAGGATTGCAGCAAAGGCTAGAGTTAAAGTACCTAAAAGAATTAAAAGATCTATATGCAAGAATTGTCAAGTTCCATTGATACCTGGTATCACTTCAAGAGTTAGACTCCAAAGTGAAGGTAAGGGTTCAAGGGTAGTTGTTACATGCTTAGTATGTGGTTGGATTCACCGGTATCCCTATAAGTTGCGTAAGAGAAAGCCCTTTAGGAAACATGAGGGCTAAAATTATGGGTATAAGAAGATTAAGGGATTTAATACAGCAAATGCCTGCTGATGTACGTATAGGCAAGAACGGTATATCGGAGGGTGTTATAAGTGAGATTAAGAGGAGATTAAAGGATAAAGGTTATGTTAAAGTAAAAATACTCAAGAATGCACCAGAAATAGATCTCATGGATCGTAAGGAAATAGCGGAAATTGTGGCGAGAAGGACAAGTGCACGTTTAATAGATGTAAGAGGTAGAACATTTGTTTTACTTGACCCTAAAATTAACCCGGAAAAATTAATACCGTTACTTGAGAGTAAAGTTATTAAAGCCTAGATAATTTATCCCCCTAGAAGAAGTTACCATTAATTAACTGGTGAGCAGTTAATGGTGACTGTATGGGAGGTGCCTGCGGATAAACTGATAGAGAGATTAGCAATGTACTTAAAGGAAAAGGTAGTTGAGGTCAGACCTCCTCAATGGGCATATATGGTTAAAACTGGGGTCCATAAGGAAAGACCTCCTAGCAACCCTGACTGGTGGTATTATAGGGCGGCAAGTATTCTTAGGAAACTATATACACGCGGTAAACCCATAGGCATCGAAAGGTTAAGGACTATCTATGGTGGTAGAAAGAATAGAGGAGTGAGACCTGAACATTTTAGAAAAGGATCAGGAAGTATAATACGAGAAATACTACAACAACTTGAGAAGGCAGGTCTTGTCAAGAAGATCCCCGGCAAGGGTAGAATTCTCACGCCAGCAGGTTATAGTCTGCTAGATCATGTAGCCTTTGAAGTTTTCAATGAATTTGTAAAAGAGAACCCAGAGTTAAAGAAATACGCTATAAGTCCTAGAAAACTAAGTAGAACTGGATAAAACTCAGTGCCAGAGCAGGGTGATGAGTTAAGATGTCAGAATACTACGACGAAGAACTTGAAGAAATAAAGAGAAGAAAACTTGAGGAACTTCAACGTAGGATTCTCGAAGAACAACGACGTAGGCAGGAGGAAGCACTACGTGAGGCACAAATTCAAGCTATGCTAAGAAGAATTCTAACCCCTAAGGCCCGTGAAAGACTAAATAATCTCAAATTAGTTAAACCAGAGTTAGCTAAATTTGTAGAAGAACAAGTTATAGCGTTAGCTCAAAGTGGTAGAGTACCTTTACCCATAGATGATAATGTATTAAAAAAGATACTTGAACAAGTTTATGATCAGACACATCGTGAAATAAGAGTTCGTATTAGGAATAGAATATTAGGGTAAAGGTGTTAATTATGGCACATAATAAACCTCTAGCTAAAAAACTTAGATTAGCGAGAGCTCTTAAGGAGAACTCTCCTGTACCAATATGGGTTATAGTTAAAACCAGAGGTAGAGTTCGTACTCATCCAAAGAGAAGACATTGGAGAAGGGTCTCACTTAAATTATGATATTTAGTATTCGGTGGAGGTGTATGCATTGTCAGCTATGGAAAAAACAAAACATAAGAAAGTTAATGAGAAAAGAGACATGATTTATACTATATCGTTGAAGAGGGTCTACTGGGGTCGACGTAGCAATAGAGCTGATAGAGCTATACGATTTATAAGAAAATATGTTGCTAGGCATTTCCACGTACGACAAGT
>CAYUVB010000084.1:0-2850 GCA_964448055.1 uncultured Desulfurococcales archaeon
GGTATGTTGTAGATTATCCAGTGTATGAATATTCCACGTGGAGCATCTGGATCATACATTACTAAGACCAAGGACTTTGTGTTTTCAGGTAAGGACTTGTTATCCCATTCAATTGGTATAGATATATCTTGTCCATCACACGTATATTTTACTGGTATTCCCGAACAACATGGGAAGGCAGGACTATATACAGTTATGGTCATTGGCTTACCTAGTTGCTCTGATAGTATACTTACCTGTTCTCTAGGGCTAGTTAAGGTATATACTACATAACCTACAATAACCACGATTACTATTACTAGGACTATGACTAAGACTTGTTTACGGTTCATAGATTATTCACCTAGTGCTTATCCTAGTGGTTCAAAATAGTATTCGGTTCTCACACTATATCCATATTTAGGTGACCGGTATCTTTTAATGCCAATGAATACTATCTTGTAGCGAAGTATCTTCGGATTCTTTTCCAGTTTGAACTCTATTCTAGGTGGTTCTAACACGTATTTACCCCAATCTATTATTACAGCGTCTTCACGATAAACCCATCCCTTACTACGTGGATGTAGTTTACCATCTGGTAGCTTTGCTGCAAACATTATTTCTTTAGGCCATAAGTCGTAGCTACGAACTTTAACCTTACGATTATCTAGGAAGGCCCTTAGATCAAAGATAAATAGACTTAAACAATAAGGGGTATCACCGTATTCTAACTTTACATGTGCTTTATCAGTGCCTTCAGACAAATGTAGATGTATAGCCATTTCTCCTTTAAGCCTTGGTAAGTAGTCTAATCTTATAGGCTTTGTGGGCTTCCATCCAAGAGATATAGGTAGCTTATCCAACTCTTCATACCCATACACTTATGATCTATGGCGATTTAATGCTTATGTACCTACTAGTAATGTACTCCATTACTCTTTAAATAAAATACTACTTATATATTCTCCATAAATATTGATGCTAAAGTTTTAATTACAATAACTTACTATACTTAAGGTGAGGGATTATGTATGAGCGTAAAAGAATACAAAGACATGATAATCAAAGTTATAGCTCAAAGATCCGACCCTCATAAACCTATGAAAATGAGCGTTAAGTCAGGTAAATTAGAGTTCTTTGTGGATAAACTAGGTGGTGATGCACCTAGCCCGTTGGAGTATCTGCTCGCATCATTAGCTGGATGTATAAATATTGTAGGTAATATAGTAGCAAAGGAAATGAATATAAAAATAGACGATTTAAAAATAGAAGTAGAAGGAGTATTTAATGCTACGAAATTATTCACGGGTAAAGGCGGAAGAGCAGGGTTCAAGAAGATAAAAACAAAAGTTTATGTTAAAAGCAATGCTGACTCGAAAAAATTAGAAGAATGGTTAAGGAAGGTAGAAGACAGATGTCCAATAGGAGATAACCTAGCTAACCCTACAGATATCGAGACATCTGTAGAGAAGATGTAATAAGAGTGCCCTTGAGTGCTTGAAGAATAAACTCCTTACTAATTTCATTATATCAACAGATAAGATCTAACTACAACGTAAACGTACCAATGAGATTTTATTTCCATGAGCATACCTACGAAAACATTGTGCTTTAGATTCACTGCTCTTAAACATAGTCAATATTTTCTTTATTCTTGGTGAAAGGTTTACTGGATTCCTTACATATAATTCTAAGTATCAAGGATTACAACGAACCTATATAGATAATTCTTCTATTTGCTAGTTAAGCCGCATTAGAGTGAGCCAGGAACAACCCCTGACTCTGCAACATGTCAGCGATTGTGGCCGCAATCAACGTATTATTGTTGTTTACGTTGGTCGCCACAAGTTATTAGCACTTATGTATCCGTAGGTTGTGTAGGTAATCTACGTAACAAGTCCCTACCCGGATCTGTTTTCTAAGTGTAGGTGAGGGATAACTGAAAGGTTGTAGTGTACGAGGATACATGTGGGTGTGGATATTGTGAACGTGCTATAAGTACTTGACATGCTACAATAGCTGTAACGAGGGGTTATACCATAAGTTTAGGGCGTTCTACTCTTGAAGAACCATAACACTAACCTAGGAAGTATACATAGAAGTTCTATGTGTGGCGAGGAGCTCTCAATGTTAAGTATGTAGCTAGTGCAACATTGATTATGAGAGAAAGCCAGCATACAGTACCTATAGTATAAGCTAGCCGTATCCTTAGCTCGTACTCTATACTTGCGAATTGCTGTAGCAATGATAGAGCAGAGAATATCAAAATGAAGAGGTATAGGCTTAACAATAACCAGTACGCAAAACCAAGCCTACCCCTAATCTTCTTCTTAAACATTGTAAGGGCTGGGAGACCAGCTATACTTGTGGCTAATCCTATGTAGAGTCCGAGAGCTACGAATAGTGGTACGTTAGCCGAGTACTGTACCCCCATCCACTAGCCTATACACAATACTGGTCAATAAACCATAATTATAAACATAATGCTAAGTAACATCGTAATCACTATAAAACCGCATCAACACGATAACTGGTTTAATTGAGACCGTATATTCATTTTCTAATGGTGATGGGACATCATATCCCACATGGAGAACATGTGGGTCGATAAGTATACTTGCGGATACAGCTACCAATAATTTTTAAATCTTTCTCCCTTGGAGTTCCACTATCAGTATTCTTTTAGCTTAAAGAAATACAACCTCTTCATTTGTTTTGTCGTCTATTTGATTGCGTGCACCATAATTCCATTGTGAGTATACTTATTGTGTTATCCATGCATAATTACACTAGAATATTGGCATGGGAATAACTGGGCCGGGAGTGACCCGCCCCACGCCCATTTAGCCCCGGGACTCGGGGTAGGGTCGC
>CAYUVB010000085.1:0-2645 GCA_964448055.1 uncultured Desulfurococcales archaeon
CTAGTATGCGGGCCTGTCGAGCCCGTGACCCGGGTTCAAATCCCGGCCGCGGCGCTCAATTCTTTCTCATAACTCCTGATGGGTTTCTGATACATACTAACAATTGATTTATCAATTAGTTCATAACTCTACCTTATTGGTTTATCATCAATAGCTGATGTGTGTATCACTCTTTCAATGGAATGTTTTAAGTCTCTGATTACTGTTTACATTCTTCCATGCATGTTTATGGACTAATATTCATGTGGGTGTGACTACATCGAATATCTTGACTGAGGGATGTATAGCTCCAACACCACCATAAACTATGGATTTCTTCGCACCTACAGCTATAAATAGCTCTAGAGCTACAGAGAATATTATCTTAATGGTAGAGTCATGTATGTAGCTGAGTTAGCCCCTATAGTTATACTGAGAGTTCCTAGCCATATGGTTAAGGCAGTTGAACATTTTACTAGGGATACTGTATGTTTCTAGGAATACCGTTTTCGCTGCAAGTATGCCTCCAATCAATATTCCGAGTGGAGGTAAGCCTAGTCCTAGTTAGCCTCTTCGAGTTTTACAATATGTATGTATCCTGATGATACATATGAAACTCTTAGCGGTACCAGCATGGCTTGTCCGCATGTAAGTGGCGTAGTAGTATTAATTCAAGCAGTTAGGCTGTCAAACAATCTAACAATACTATTACCGGGCACCGAGAATGATATGGATACGGACACTATTAGAGGAGTACTATACGTTATAGCTAGAGATAAAGGCGTTCCAGGATACGATGAACTATATGGCTATGGAGTAGTAGACGCGTATCAAGCAGTACAGGTAGCAATAGAGTAATAGTTTAAACCAAATATTATTTTTATAGAATAGCTAGCCATAAGATGGCTAGTCTTCTATTGAGATAACACTACTTAGTGTTATAGTATAACTGGTTTCAACTCCTTCGGAATCAGGGCATATGATCTCAATCCATACTATAAGCTTCTTACTAGGATCACAAGTAGGGCTAGGCAAGCCTACATCATCAGGGAATGGGAGATCACCTAGCTTTACCCTACCCCAGACACCACTAGTACCAGGTGCTTGGAATGGACCATATACATAGATATTAGAGGAGCCGCCATCATCTACATGGACATGGGTTAATTTTATAGGTAGTGTACCCTCATTAGATAGTACTAGTCCAACCCATACACTACTATTCGGTGCGGCATCAGCTATAACCACTTGAGCATTCTTACCATCATCTGATACCTCTATATAACTTTCATCTCTATCGCATTCCCCGCAGAGAAACTTATGGGAGGTTATCTTGAAATCCATTGCCCCTACATAAATCCCTACATTAGCATCTAGTTCTTCAAACCACATAGCATACGCTACACTATACAATACCACAACCAGTAACATCAGCGCTAGTAATGGTAGGTACCCATGCAATAAAATAATACACCTAAGCTCATCTATTCCGTAAGAGTAAAAAATACTGTGGAACAAGGCTGTGTAGGCTTAATACGTATCTTAGACCTAGGGTCCACAATGAGCCTTGGGGCAAAGACTGCTAGCTCAAGATTGCAGTGCTTAGGGAGTAAGAGGTTATGATGGCTAAGTAATGGATTAGCCTATGTCTTCTGGTATAACATCTATGTTAAGTTTTCTAGCTTGGCCACGTAGCTTTCTATCAAATGATGCGATAGGTGCTTCTTCCTCCATAGCTATTGTGAGTATTAACTTATCATTATATCTAGATAGAGAAAGACCTTCATTAAAGATAATGTTTAACGCCCTCCTTATATGGTAATCCGATATAGGCTTTATTATGGATTTCTCATTGCCTATGTATTGTAGCATGACTTCATAGGAATTCTTAATCTCTAGGCCCAGACCCTTAATAAACCATATGAATTCATGGATAACGATAGTAGGTATTATCCATGCTTCCAGCATGTCTAGTATACTAGAAGCCTCCTTATGATACATTGAGTCTTCAAATAAATCATAGATTAAAACATTTGTATCTATAACGGCTTTCTTCACTTCATGCATTCAATCATGCCTCGTTCTATAATTTTATCTATCTCGTTAGGGTCAAGTTTTCTACCTAGTCTTAGCCTCTTTCTCTCCGTAGACGCTTTTTCTATGTACACTCTCCTAGTACTTGGGTCAATTACAAACCTTATATACGAGCCCACCTTGATGCCTAGGAGCTCCCTAACCTCTGATGGAATTGTTACCTGGTAATTCCTTGTTACCTTGACTTTAACCTCCATTAACCCACCTATTGATACTATAATTAGCTACTAGTATATAAGTATCCCTACTAGGATTGATGTCATTATTAACACGTTATAAGTCATAGTGTAGTTAAGGGGGGTCTCTGCCAGGCGTAATAGGTAACGGTGTGGAATGGTTTAAGCCTGTTAAAGCCCATGTAACCGTTATGAGAGGTTACCTTGAGGCAAGTAATCTTAGCAGAGAGCTTGTTACCAGGGATATAGAGACTGTTTTCCTGAAACCATGTGCAGCAATAATACATATCGTAGGAGAACATGGCTCCCTCTACGGGCTTCTAGGAGTAGACAAGTACAGTTTCATGGAGCTCTTCGACAACCTAGTAAAAATAGAGGAAGTAGAACCAGATGAAA
>CAYUVB010000086.1:0-2550 GCA_964448055.1 uncultured Desulfurococcales archaeon
TATATGATGGATGGTGCTAGTATGGTTGCTATCCCTATGTATTTGTCTAATAACTCGATAAGCCATGGAGCATATAGCTTACTTATAATCAACATGGGTATTAACTGCAGCAAAAATATTAGTATCAAGCCTGCTAATATCGAAGCAATATATGGTTTTAGGCTGAGTCTTTTGATCAGGAAATCCAGAAATACGCCTAATATTGCACCTAGGAAAAGCATGTTTATAATAGGACCAATGGGTATTAGCCAGTGGATCCATTTAATTTCCTGTATAGATGTATTAGCTATTTCTAAAACTTTTTCCTCAGGTAAACCAGCAGACAATAACTGACGATAAATTACTTCATACATAAACTCGTCAAAGACTCCACTAAACCTTACAAGTAGTATTATAGAAGCAATTACTCCAGCTATTATCCCCGCAGCCAAGCTGTACAGTATCTGCTTGCTTTCAATCAATTTTTATCTCCACCAGATTATCTTCTTAATGCAATATTAAATAGTGCACTATTTAATATATATCTTAGCTACATGGTGGGGAGAGTACAATATTGGATCTCACTATATTAATACCTATCGTGATATCTGTAGCCCCTAGCTTCATAGCTCTAGCCGTGGTGTCGAAATCCAAGCTTACTCGCTGGATAAACGCTATACTTGGAGGCTCTGGCTGGCTTATTGCCTTATTGGCTAGGACTCCTTTACTATTCTTTATACAAAGTCTTGACATGTTCCCTAGAATATTCTTTGCATCATTAGCTGCAGGGGTTTTCGAAGAAACTATGAGATACTTTGTAGTAAAGTATAGGATTACCAGAGAAAGCAATCTCTACTCTATTGCATCTATAGGATTGGGTTGGGGGCTAACTGAGGCGATAATAATATATGCTCTACAAGTCCCTACGGCTTCAGCAATCTATGGCTATGACTGGATAGCCTTTCTCCCTGGAGCCATAGAGAGAAACATAGCTATAATATTCCATCTTGGCATGACATTACTTGCATCAATAGCCGTAGTAAAGTCTATTAAGCTACTCCTTTTAGCAACAATATCTATTCATACATTACTTAACCTAGTTGCCGTACTTATAGCCACATACTTGAACAATCCATGGCTTGTAGAGGGCTTAATTGCTTTATTAACACTGACCATAATAATACCAGTCATTGCATATGTAAGAGAAATATTTCCAACAAAACGTTTATGTAGATTGTAAACAAATATTTACATGCCCTAAAAACACCATATAGTCCATGACTGGGTGATGATAATGGATGCAGAGATTATTGTGTCTACAACAGAGCACTTACCTGGCTATAAGATCAAGAAGATACTTGGAATTGTAAGTGGTAGTGTTGTGAGAGCAAGGCATTTAGGACGCGATATAATGGCTGCTCTAAGGAATATAGCAGGCGGCGAGATCAAGGAGTATACGGAACTCCTTGCCGAGGCTAGAAACGAGGCTTTAAAGAGAATGATCGAGAAGGCTAAGAAAATGGGTGCTAACGCAATTATAGGTGTAAGATTCGCTACAACAGCAGTAATGTCTGGCGTAGCAGAAATACTAGCGTATGGTACAGCCGTTATTGTAGAACCCGCAGAGTAAGCCATGCAAATGCCTGCTTCTAAAGCTAGAATACCTTTTGACCAAAGATCGATAGTTCCTTGAGCTCCAAGCTATGTTTAAGAATAGCTTCTTTAACCATATTTCCAAAGTCTTATACAGTATGCGTCGGGGAGATCTCTCCAAGGATGTTCGACGAGCCACTCCCCAAGATACTTCTGGTACCTTACGATGTATACAGCTCTCTGCATAGATTTGCTGCGCGGAACCACTATCTTGATGTAGTCGCCGTAGTCCTCGACATGTCTGATCTCAGGGACAGCGCCTCGCCTAGCCTAAGACCACCTTCGTAGAGCACTGCGAAGAAAGCTCTGTAGAACGTTGATGAGTACTGAAGCACCTTTTCGATAAGCTCGTCCGGTGGTAGCGGTGGTAATGGGTATTCCTTGGGCTTCTTAACTCTGAAGCTCTTGTAGAGCCTCTCGTACGAAGCATCGACGTTCTCCATCAAGTACTTCACGAACCTCTTGATATCGGCAGCGACCCTATGGCGATTGAATGGGTTGATCTCGCGCACTAGGTACTTGTACACATCGACACCGCTACAAGTTGTGATATCTTTGCCCTGCGTCTCCAACCACTTGAGAAATCTGCTCAGCCTGCTCACCTTGGTGTAGATGTCGTGGGGAGAATGGTTCTCGGCAATTATGTGGTATACGAACTGCTCTAGTAGCTCGGCGTGGATAGGGCTAAGCTCTTTCTTAGCCTTCTCAAGCCTCTTTAGAGCCTCTCTATACTTCTGTGCATCGATATCGTAGTAGTCGTAGCCCGAGGCGATCCTCGACATCGGCGTCCCTGCAGAAGCGGAACCGTTAACATATTTAAGGCGTAAACCATCGCCATGAGGTACCCTGCTAATCAGAGAGAACTCAGCACTCAAGACCTCGTTCATCCCCTTGTATCGGGTCAGCTCTGCCGAGTTC
>CAYUVB010000087.1:0-2548 GCA_964448055.1 uncultured Desulfurococcales archaeon
ATCATGGATACATAGTAGTTATTAGAATAGTAGAGAGCGCTGACGGCATGACAGCTGACTGGGCTAGGATACCACATGAAGTTCTAGATGAAATCTCTAGGAAAATAATTAGCGAAATACCGGAAGTAACCATGGTGACCTATGCTATTACTACGAAGCCTCCCTCAACAATAGAGCCTTGCTAAGGTGAAGGGCATGGAGTTTGAGTATGTTTCATGGAGTAAGGCTGTAACTCTATGCTATAGGCTTGCTGAGAAAATACTTGATTCAGGCTATGAGCCAGATACCATAGTAGCTGTCCTACGTGGTGGTGTAGTACCAGCTCTCATAATTAGTGATTACCTAGGAGTAGAGGAATTCTATGCAGTAAGAGCGGTGCATTGGGGTATAGGTTCTAGGAAGCTCAGTAAACCCGTAATTAAACAGTTACCCAAGGGATTAAGGAATAGGAAATTGCTTATTGTAGACGAAGTAGTAGATACTGGTTTAACATTGCAGGCTATAGTAGACGAGCTAGTTAAACAAAAGCCATTAGAAGTTAAGACAGCTGTGCTACATGTCAAGCCTACAGCTAAATACATACCAGACTACTATGCCGTAAAACTTAGCGAGTGGAAATGGGTATTTTATCCCTGGTCGATAATGGAAACTCTTAGCTCATTGAAACCACGTTACGGTAACTGGAAGAAGAGTATAATGGATGTTATGAACAAGTTAGAGGTACAAAAACTGGATGTAGATGTAATAGTAAAGTCTCTAGTAAAACGTTATGGATTGGTTATTTGATACCAACAAGAATACACGGCAGTGTAATCAAGTACATTGTTTCCTGGCATGTTACTAGATAATGGGCTTAATAATAACTGGCTTCCAGACATGATAATACTCTAGTATGAACTATGAAATTTGAGACTGTTTCTCCTTGCACTCATATTCCATAATTTAATAAATGAGTTATGGTTCTCCTTTAAGCAATGGTTTTACTTGTTTGCTTAACGATACTGTCTAAGATTCTATTTTTATTAACATGCTAATAGTTTTCTGTAAGTACTAAGGCTAGCCAAGTACTAGTTACTCTAACCCCACCCTCTACTCCATGCTTTATAAAGAATAGGCGTACTATGTGTATAGTTTCATCGTTAACCTTTATAGTGTTGTGAGTGCATATTAACTTCTCTTTCTCATATACTATACCTGGATACTCCGTACTCCAGTAAACTTTGTTTTCGCTGTTAACACTCAACTCGAACCATATGGTTCGCCCAAAGCCTCCAGTAACTGTTATGTTCTCCCTTGGCTGTGTATGGATTATATGGATCTTGTCATCGAGGTCTAGCTTATCGAATATCACGTAGCTTCCGTTCATAGGCTTGTATGCTAGAATTCCATAACGGTAGAGAGTACCGTTAATTAATATATGAGTAGAGTTAACTAGCTTTCCGAGTAAAAGAGCTTGACAGAAGCTGTCTGTAACACTAACATGCCTCATGTCTTGGTGATCGGTGTAAAACTTAGTAATATTTGAGTAAAATTTGGTGAAGAAGTCTACCACATGAACCTTAGGAGACGTAGAATAGGTTTCACTAGGAGCACCTGCAACCGGCGATGTGGATTGAGTAGCTATTTCTTGAGGGCCAATACTACCATAGTATAAGTACAACATGGCTAAAGAGGACAGCATAATCAACAGTATTATTGTTATTGTTCTCGGGCTACCATAAAGATTCCCCGTTTTCATAATGCTTACCGCCTACATCATATCCTATGTAAAATTTCCCTGGTGGTATAAGCTTTATTTGGAGGTGATCTTTGATATCCTTCACTTCTTCCAAGGGCTCTGGCCCGTAAGCCGTAGCGTGGGGCCATCTTTCTGAAACCCACGGCTCTATTAACCAATTAGTTGTCTCTATCTTAAATGCATTATCATTGCCTATTTTTATTAGTTCCGATTCCTCAGTAGTAAAGGCTTTGAGTATGCATTCTACTTGTGTTTGAGGAGGATTGGCATCATTCAATACAAAGATGTTGTATAGGATGTTTGTTTCCAAGTCTACAAAATATAGGTATACTTTATAAACGCTATCCTTGGGTATAAACCTAATTCCAAGTTCGTATACATGGTTAGGTTCCGGTCTAAATACTTGGTTATTTAGCTTAAATGGAGGACAACTACAACCGCATGAAAGGTCTGGATGAGGAGCTCTTGTCCACCTAGTACTTCATTATCTAAGAGGGTTGAAAACAAGAGCATTTATGGAAAAGAAGCTTAGGGGACTACTTGAACTCAGACTCCCCCTTGATATTAAGAGAATACAAGTGAGGTTTTTCACAATTTGGTGTAGAAGTTTACTATGAGGATAGAAAATAGATATAGTGAATTTAGTTCATAGTATCTCAACATTTAGTCCTAATGCTTTAGCGAACGCTTTTAACTCTAATACATAGTCGCCTACGACCATTGCATAGTGATTGCCAATACTTTTATCCAGTAGTATCATTCCATCAGATTCAAGTTCTACTATTACTTGTGTACGGCAATGTTTATCAC
>CAYUVB010000088.1:0-2331 GCA_964448055.1 uncultured Desulfurococcales archaeon
AATATGATAATTTACGCTAAGAGATATGGTTCAACACTAATAATTAGCAGTGTACGTAATGTGAATAGTCAACATTTAGGTGTAATAGATACATTAGCTGATACCATTATAGGTCTTTGGTATGAAAGAGAAGGCGATTAAATGGCTAGGAAGATCACAGTTTTGAAGATGAGAGGATCACACCATAGCACCAGGGTAAAAGAACTTGTACTTAATGGGAGAGAGGTGAGGGTGAAGTGAATCATCGTTTTAGTAAGGATAGAGATATCAGATTTGATGAAATGATAGAGTTTACAGGTATGGTCGACTTGGAAATAGCTGAAGAAGCAATACTAATTGTATCAGATATTCTTTCCGAAATTGTGGCACCAGGTACTTTTGCAGTAATAGATGCTTTCTCAGAAACACATCTAGGTATGAACTTTGTAAGGGCAGTAGAGAAAAACCCTAAGGAAGCATACAATGTCCTTCTCACAGTCCTTCGTAATGAAGTGTTCTTGGAACTAATTGAGAAGGTAATAAGAAGAGAATTGAGAAGTAGATATAGTATCAGGGCTCCGCAAGGAATATTACTGAAACTCAAAGAAGGGGATAATTCAGCATTTATGCAAATGATGTCATCAATATATGACAAACTTAGGACAGAGAAAATGCTATAAAGTCATTATAACCTTTGGACTCCAAACTAATTACAATTACAATAGCCATTACTAAGGATAAAAATTATACTACATTTTTATAAAGAACTTATGCTTCATGCTTTAATAACTTACCTGGCTTTCTGCCTGTATGTTTTCCTTCTTCAACTACTATGTTTCCATTTATTATCACGTATTCTATACCTTTGGGGTAACTATGGGGGTTAGCATATGTAGCTGTATCTCTAATAGTATAGTAATTGAATATTACTATGTCTGCTTTCATGCCCGGTCTAAGTATACCTCTATCCCATAATTTTAGTTTCCTTGCTGGCATACTTGTCATCTTTCTTATTGCTTCTGGTAGTGATAGTATCTTTTCTTCTCTTACATATTTTGCTATTATACGTGGGAATGTGCCATAGTTTCTTGGATGAGGTTTTCCTTCGCCAAACTTCTTTATGGATCCATCACTTCCAATGGCTGTATAGGGAGATTTTATCACATATTTCACGTCTTCTTCATTTAGTGTATGGAATATTGCTTCAGTTAGTCCTTCATCGTCTAGGAGTAGTTTGATTATAGTTTTAACAGGATCTAAGCCCCATTCTCGTGATATGTCTTCAATATTCTTTCCTTCCAGTTCACTATGGTTGGGAGACCATGATATAGCTATTTGCCACCATTCAATATAGCGTTCCTCCATTATACCATGTTCCTCGAATTCCCGTGCGATTTTACCGGATACATTAGGATCCTTTAATCTTTCAAGCATTCTCTTAGTACCACCTTCTCTAATCCATGGAGGTAATATAGCAGAAAGCGAGGTTGAAGTCGCTGTGTATGGATATACATCAGCTGAGACATCAAATCCTTTGTTAGCATAATATTCAATTATTTTAATACCTTCTCTAACTAATCCCCAGGCGGGTATCCCAACTGATTTTAAATGAGAGATTTCTATGGGGCAACTTGAGTTCCTGCCTATGGTTATAGCCTCTATTATTGAGTCTATTAAGCCCGTACCTTCGTTTCTCATATGTGTTGCATAAATACCGTTAAACTTTGATACAATTTTACACAACTCTATTATTTCGTTTGTATCAGCAAAGTTTTGGGGTGTATATATTAAACCAGTTGATAAGCCAAAGGCACCTGCATCCATGGCTTCTTTGACTAACTCTTTCATTTCATTCAATTGATTTGTAGTTGGTTTAGTGTCTTCAAAGCCTAGGATAGCACTTCTAATGGCACCAAATCCTACTAATGGAACAACATTTATACTCTTTTCAAATGCATTTAATGCTTCAAGATATTCGTTGAAGGTCCTCCACTTAACCTCTACTTCGGGATACTGCTTCTTAGCTTCTTCGATTATTTCAGTATTTTTATCCGTTATCGGTGCCGGGGAAAAACCACAGTTACCTATAACTATCGTAGTAACACCTTGTAGTACATAATTATCAGCTGTAGGTACTACGAATATTGAAATGTCACTATGATTATGTATGTCTATAAATCCTGGAGCAACTATGTTCTTGTTAGCATTTATTACCACTTCTGCACGTTCACCAGATAGATCACCGATCTTAACTATTAGGTCATTCTTAATACCTATATCGGCTATAAATGGTGGTGAAGCCGTACCATCAACTATGATACCATTTTTTACTATTAAATCGTACATGGTTTT
>CAYUVB010000089.1:0-2324 GCA_964448055.1 uncultured Desulfurococcales archaeon
CAATTAGAGAGGATAGAAGCGCCAAAAAATGATAGATATGTCATATAAAACCGGGAATATATGACATTTTGGAATATAGGGCGTAATGCTTTTTCTCTCGGTATCCCCGAGACCGAGAGCGAGAGCCGAGCGCACCGAGAGGGGGCGGGAAGGCGTTATATTTTATTACGCAAGGGGGGCGGGGGGGCTTCATTTTTCCAGACGGGCACACACTCGCCAGCGCCCACATTGTCGCTGTCGCCTGCACGCTCACGGGCAGTTTGCGGCTGGCATGGACATGAGAAAGTAGCATCACAGGACATGGGTTATATCTGCATCAAGACACAAGCACATCGCAGCCAGACGCAAACTGAACGGGAGCGGGCAGGCATCCAGCGGAGAAAATATTATGGTGTGTCATATAATATGGATTTTACGACATTTGCGGTAAATCATCAAAAACGCCACGAGAGGGGAGGAAAGAAGGCAGGAGAGGGGTTGGATTTTATATGACATGTGTGGGTGGATATAATGCGGGATTATATGACATGTGGGATACTGCGAATTAACCCCGAATCAACTTCGTTACTCTTTGGAATGTCTGTAACGCTAAGTATTTATATATAGAATATATATGTATATGGTGATGAAAGAAGTTAGGAGGTGATTGCGGAAAGATGGCTAAATGGTCAAGTCCCATATTTACGGATATAAGGAACAAGGTGGCTGATTCGGTCGTGTTCAGTAGATGGAAGGGTCGGGGATATTTCAGGTCATGGGTCAAGCCTGCCAATCCGAAGACGAACGCTCAGAAGGCACACAGGGCAGTTCTAAATAACCTGGTCAAGAGGTATCAGGACATAACAGGGACTACGGGCGTTAAGGCTGCATGGAATGAGCGAGCGTTGGAGTATCTGATTTCCGGTTACAATCTATTCGTGAAGTTCGGGCGGAAGTCCTATGTGAAGGCTTCTCCTGGCAGCTCTTCCGGTGAGATTGATGTGACTTACCTGTGTGGGATACCGCTGGCTGAAGCTCGGTTATTCACTTTCAACTCAGACGAGGGATGGAGTGATGACACTCCTGCGGATGGTCTCCAGGCTGGTGAGCAGACTGTCACGCTGACAAAGACATCAGGCAAAACCTATGAGGTTTTCCTTGCGACTAATGCTGTCCTCAAGGAAGGTGACTCCACGCCACAGGCTTATCAGGCTGTGACCAAGTGGTATCCGAATACAACCAACGGGACGGCTGACGAGGCAAAGGCTCAGGCTACGTGAGCTGTTCCTGGTAGACCCGGCAGAACAGAAACAATCAAAAGCTTTTTATTTTATCCCCTTCTTATTTTGCATCATGCAAACCATCAGTGAGAAGGTGCTGATATGTGCCATAGTGTGCATTACAGTCCTGGAGACAACTAACTTACTTTACAGTGGTAAAGACGGAGCTATTCTCAGTAGCATCGTGGGGGCAATAGTTTTTATAGCTACACGACAATATTACAAATCATGGAGGAAAGAAGGAGGCGAATACTGAACCTCATTAAAGATAGTAACATACCGCTGCTAAATTACAGGGTAACCACGCCGATATCCAAAGTCCACGAAAAGGTAGTCAGTGACCTATTGATTGCGCTATCCGCAACAGGTAAGGAGATACTGAACTATGACCATATCCAGACTACTATACCGAAGCAGCCGTATAGTCTTGTTCATCGTGGTAGACGTTATGACATCCTGTATAAGGATGACGGTTATTATATCTTCCTGGAAATCAAGACGACTTCGCTGAAACCTAAGCAGTTGAAGGAAGATAAGAAAGATGGCAATAGTTAAGTCTAATGTTATGCCCTGGAGCACTGGAGGCTTTAATATTAAGAACGCTATTAGAAAACTCAGCGAGAAGCCTAATATCACTATTAAGGAATACGGGGACACTATCGTTATCTGTTCAAGACCTCAATCTATTAAGCAGCTATTCGGACGGTATCAATACCAAAAAGAGTTCTTTTGCTATGCCGATAAGCTTTACGCTAAGATGACATGGGGACAGAGAAAGAAGTGGTTAGACTATTACTACTACCTTAAAAAGCATGGAATGAAGCTTTTAGGGTATTACCACAAGAAACGCAAGACACACTGGAAAAAGAAACGATGGGGTTATCACAACTTCGCCCTTTGGGTGAAATTACTTTGGGATAACTCCGCTGGTGAGTTCTTTTATGACAAGTTCGGGGCAAGGTATCTCATTGATGAAATCACCATCAAGGACGGAAAGGTTACTGCCAAAGGCTGGATTATACATAAAGAGGCTCTTAAATTATTGATGGAGAGATACAACCCGGG
>CAYUVB010000090.1:0-2064 GCA_964448055.1 uncultured Desulfurococcales archaeon
TCTTCTAGTCTATCATATGCTCTTAGTAATCCTCTAAGCACTTCTGTATGAACTATCTTCTCAGCTAACAATGCATACAATGTATTCTTTATCTCTGGAACCTTAGACTTACGCGCTAATTCTAAGAACTCACGTGTTGTTCTTTCCTCAAGATCTCTTAATCCGCGAAGTATATCTCGTATTGCCTCAAACATACTAGACCCCTCTCATAGACGATGGTTAGGGAGAATCAAATACTTTTCCATAACTAGGCAAGATACAAACATATAGTCATTTAAACTGACCACATCTGATAATACAAGCTAATTAGAGTGACCAATACATAGAATAGTATTGGGTATGAAACATGTCTGGAGAAGAATCAAATGTGAGGGTCATAGTTAAAACAAAGGAGAAGGAAGGAGAAGAAGAGATAAAAGAAATTAAGGAGTTATTAAATGCTATATCAGAGTTCATAGCAAGTCTTAAGAAACCATTAAAAGAATACCTTGATATGATAATGGAGTCGTTGAAAGGCGATAAGTTAGGGGAGGATGTAGCATCATTCTATAAGAAACTAAAGGAGTCTGGCGTACCTGAAAATCTTGCAGCAGATATGGCTAAGGAATACCTTAGAAAAAGACTAGAAGCAATACCAAGTCTTAAAGGCTTCTTTGATGCAATACAGAAATCAATGAAGCATGGACCTAGGGCTATAAATATAGAGGAAATAAAAGAGAAAAATGAGAAAAAGAAGAAAGAAGACAAGGAATAATTATGACATAATGCTAATAACATCAATGACAATATAATATTATTTTAGGACTGAAACTTGGCGGTATAATGTTGTTTACCTTTGAACCTTAGAGGATAAGAAGAATGCAAGAAAGTATCGAGGAACGATTAGAGAGGTTAGAGAAACTTCTTGAGGAATTAATGAATAGATTAAAGAACATTGAAGAGTCGTTACATATTCTTGGCATAAGTAGTGATTTAGTAATTATTGCTTCACGTCTTATTACTGCTTTTTCACTACCAGCAACGCTAGCATTAGAAGCGTCCCGTAGGGTAATAGAAGTAGCTAAAACCATTAGGGGTGATGAAATTTCACAAGCTATAATAGAGGTTCTTGCCGAATGCAAACCATTAACTATATCAGAGATAACGAGGCGTGTAAGAGTTCTACGAGGAACAGCTTCACGCAGAATAATAAGGAGCAGAATACAAACATTAGCTGATAGAGGCATAGTAGTATTTATCGGTGAAGGAAAACCAAGAGTAACACTTAAAGTGTGCTTGGAAGAAACGAGGTGAAGAAATAACGGTTATACTAAGAAAAAGCTACTATATAATGCTTATCATATTCTCAATTGTAAAGTTAATCCTCATATACACGTGCTATATCATAGCTATTAAGATTAAGACATGGTTCAAGAGGAAAGCACTTGTAAGAAGCTTCAAGAAAACGCTTAGAAGAAAGAAGATACCAAAAGGTATGGTCGAGGAGCTCACAAGAATTTATGAAGATATACTTTCAAACAAGTTGTCATTAACTATTAGCTTATCTATACCAAGTCTCTATTATAGGAAGCGCTCAAGCACGAAATAGACTTTAAACTAATATGGGTTCGCCTCTTTATATGATTTTATATGAGTGTATATGTGTGGTCATTGGCTCATCTTTGGTTCTCCCGCTCTGTCGGGTTTCATCCTTCATTGCAGGAGCGCTTAGGGGAGACCCTTGGCTCCCCTGCATCCCCCTTAATGCACGAAGGTATATGTTCATCGCTCCAATAGTATCCCTATCAGCTATGAACCCGCACCTAGGACATATCGCTAGTCTATGATTGTAGGTTAGCTTTGCTCCACATCTCGGACAAGTAGTTGAAGTATCCTTGGGATTCACGAATATTATTGGTACATTGTACTCTATTGCCTTAGTCATAATGGCTAGTTGTAGCTTCCTATAAGCGAATCTTGAGAGCTTATCAGCTAGGTTAGAGGATTTCCTTGAAGAGTTAAACCATAGCTTCTCCAAATCCTCTAACACTATAGCACTCCTCGTTCTCTTAGTCTTCAGGACTA
>CAYUVB010000091.1:0-1901 GCA_964448055.1 uncultured Desulfurococcales archaeon
CTCTGAGAAGGTAGAAGAGGATGTGCTAGAAGAGTTCCTTGGTGAGAGGAGGTAGACTTCTAGACTGGTTGTAGAGCTATAGACACATACTACATTGCTATAGCCAGCATAGTCGATGGGATACTGGTTAGTGCCGATAGGGTGTTGTCCACCAATGCGAAAAGGTATGGAATAAATGCATACTACATCCACAATGCTAGAGAATACAATGAGCCAATATCAAAACTATAGTAGATTAATCCAGATACTACCTCCTGGAGAGTTAGGAAGGTATTTTTCAGTTGAGTCTTGTATGGATTGTTGAACTGGTTTGTTACTGGTTAGTTTTTCTCGAATTATTTTAATTCTCCCTGATTGCCTAGCTGTTTAGCTCTCTTTGAGCACTTGTAGACAAGTATTCTTGGTCTTGGCTTTTATGTTAGAGTCTTTTGATTATGTCGTCCCATCTTATTACTCCCCTTGGCTTTGGTGCATCCTTATTTTCTAAGAGGTTGTGTAGCTCTTTGTCCTCTGTTAGTAACATTGTATTGTAGTGAACTGCTGTAGCATAGATTATCCTGTCAAAGTAATCGTTGACCCCATATCTGAGTAGTAGCTCATCAGCTATCTCCTCTACCTCATCGTTTGTTAAAGCTGTTTGAGAAAATCTCTCGTCGCCTAGAATTGCTCTAAGCCCCTCCCTAAATCGGTTAAGAAGAACTTCTTTTATAGAGGGCTTCCTCCTCGACAAACCGATTATAATCCATTTGGCCTCAACTAGTGATACTGGGTTGTAGAGTATAGAGTACTTGTTGATGAGCCTGGGGAAGAGTACGTTGTAGTCTTTGAGCTTTACGCTAACCCCGAATATTGGTAGTAGGTACGTAGTATCTAGTAGTAGCTTAGCCATAGACACCCTTCTCCCTCTGGAGCTCCTCACTAATCCTCTCAGCCTCATCAGGAGATATCTCTACCACCTTATACTTGACCAGATCCTCTACCAAAGGTATAGGCTCTATAATGAGCCTTGAGCCTTTAACTAAGGCTCTTACCCTTCCTCCAGGCCTTATACCTACAGCCTCCCTAATATCCCTCGTAGTGTATATCTCACCCCTCTTCCCTACCCTCAAGATAGTTTCCGAATCCATAAATATCTCCGAGTATTCAACTAGCAGCAGACATATAAAGAGTTTCCCCATATACCAAGGAAACCATGGGACGAAAGACTTCTCTCCCATAGCTAGAGGTTATACAAGAGTACATGTGTATAACGAGGGATGTAGTACCCACCAGAGGCTATGTTAAACAATGTGTTCATAACAAAACGTCGACAGGAACAACCGGCCAAGACACAAACAACAGCCCAGGATACCTTAAACACAGGGAACCATCTAAAGAGAATACTATTAACTGGCCATGAGAACACAAACCCCTAACCAGTATAAAGAATCAATGAACGTTAGCCAAAACATGAGCCAACCAATACATCGACAAAAACTAGGAATATGGAGAAGTAAGTATGTTGGTGTTTATTTAACGATTAGAGTTCGTAATCATGAGGCTCTAGTGATATAATAGACGCTACATCTCCTTGTGGGACCCAGTTATACAACAGCTGTGGACATGCCATGATATTTGTGATATAACATGATACTGATTTGGATTCATAGCTGAATTCAAGTCAGGTCATACTAGGACAACACGGTTGCTAGCCAAGTTGCTAGCAAGCCATGAATACGAGCTAGCAGTAAACACTATACTGCTTAGAGAGCATGAGAAGTGGTTAGAAAGGTTATCGGAGAAAATACCTCGGATGAGGGTACGGGCTCAAATCCTCTACAGGTTAATTAAAGAAAAAGCAGTCATAGTTGAACCAGATAGAGAACATATTGAAGCATGTAGACCATACATACCTGGAAACT
>CAYUVB010000092.1:0-1882 GCA_964448055.1 uncultured Desulfurococcales archaeon
ACATTAATAGAGATATATGAATTGAAAAAGAAAGCCGAAGAAGCAAAGAACAAGGGCCTAGATGAGGAGTATCGTGAACTAATAAACAAGTTGGATAAACTTCTAGGTGTAGCAAATGAGTTAAGACTTAGGAATAAGGAATTATTTGATGTACTAGCAGAAAAATTAAGAGATAAAGATAATGAAGCCAAAATTCAAGAGCTTATGAAGAAGCTTGAATACCATGAAGATGAGGAGTTAGCTAAGGATCTCAGAGAAATAGTAGATTTATGCCTAAAAGGATTCAAGGAGACATTATCTAAACTTGGTATATCATTTGATAAATGGGATTATGAGAGCGACCTAGTATGGGAGAGTATGGTGAAATCCTTACTAGATGAGGCTACTAAATCACCATTCTATACATTCCATAAAGGTGTACCCGCGCTTGATCTAACAAAACTTTCATCTAAAGAACTCTATCGTAGACTAGGAATAGACTTATCCATGGAAATACCACCATTAATACTACAAAGAAGCGATGGAACAACGCTATATACTACACGGGATCTCGCATACACATTACTAAAGTTTAAGGACTTCAACGCCGATATAGTTATAAACGTTATTGGTGCAGAACAAAAACTCCCTCAAGCCCAGTTAAAATTAGCATTATATGCTTTAGGGTATGAGAAAGAGGCTAAGAACCTAATACACTACTCGTATGAAATGGTAAACATACCCGGAATGAAAATGAGTAGTAGACTAGGTAAGTACATTAGCCTCGATGAGATAATAGAAGAAGCATACAGTAGAGCCAGAGAAGAAGTACTTACGAGAACAACGCTCACAACATCAGAAGAAAGGGAAGAAGTAGTAAAAGCAGTAGCAATAGGTGCAATAAGATATACCTTCATATCAACAGCAGCATCTAAACCAGTAACCTTTGACTGGAAGAAGGCATTAAGTTTTGAAACCAATGCTGCACCATATATACAGTACACACATGCACGAGCAAACAATATACTAAGAAAATATTATGAGAAACATGGAGAAATAAACTGGGAAAACATAGACTACAAAGCAGTAGAAGAAAACAAGAAGAGAAAACAATTAGTAAAACTAGCACTAAAATACCCATCAACCATAGCGAAAGCAGCAGATGACTTGAAACCAGAAATACTAATAGAGTATATAAACAAGCTAGCAGACATCTTCAACTCATGGTATCAAGAAGACCCAGTAATCCACGAACTTGACCCGGGCAAAAGAAACCTAAAAGCAGCAATAACTTATGCCATCAAGATAATATTAGCAAACACATTAGAAACCCTAGGAATAAAAGCCCCACCAAGAATGTAACCATAAAGGGGCCCGTAGCTCAGCCAGGATAGAGCGCCGGCCTCCGGAGCCGGAGGTCCCGGGTTCAAATCCCGGCGGGCCCGCAACACATATAAACTTCACCATCAGTCTAATACTAAGCCTTAAACATTCTATAACTCTGAGACCAGGGGTATAGCTATAGAGGATTGTATACAAGTTTAAACAGGTTTAAAGTTGAAGGAGATATGAGAAAACCTTAGGACACAATCACGCCGCCCCTTACTAGATCAGGGAATAGTCATGGTTATTCAGCATAGCCAGGGCGGCACTTAAAGATAGTTGTAATAGTTATAATATCAGAGTATAATGACTTAAACTGATATCAAAACTGATTCCCATAAACTTGACTAAATCTATAAAGTATTTGAAAGAAGCAGCTTCCCCAATATTTGTCTGAGTATCTGCTGTTACTCATCTTATGAATACTAAGATGGTTATCCCATTAGGTAGTACTCTGCTATGATGTTGGAATACTCTTGCAGTATTGGCAGAAGCTTGTATAGGTGTTGTAGGTATCGTT
>CAYUVB010000093.1:0-1830 GCA_964448055.1 uncultured Desulfurococcales archaeon
TATTAATCTTCAGGTAAATCGTCTTTGTTCCACTTCCTGGAATGGATGGCACCTTAATCCAGATCCTGGCGTTGTGGTTCGTGGTGTCCCACTCCTCGACCCAATGCTTTAAAAGCGTTGCCTGGTCTTCGTCATAGAATTCCAGATATACCTGGTTATTCTCGCAGTCCTCAAAGAAAGTAGCATCACCGGAGACATTGAGCAACACCTGATAATCCGTTAATGTGTTTGAGTTTCCCGTGTTATCAATGGTGAGTTCATACCATATAGCACCTATCATCCCTGATATACACTGTCGCATAAAAGCGTTATAGCCACTCATTTTAAGACTGTTGCCGATAGTTCTCCAGGATAGTTTCTCGTCATAACTCAGTTTATTCCATTTCTCGACACATTTACCGTAAGCGTTCCTTATGGTTTTCTGTGCATCAGTTCTCGGGTTAGATGGCACTCGCTTCTTGGAAAGTTCAATCACCTTATTCTTGCGTTCGCGGAATTCTGCTTCTTTAACCTTCCCCCTCAATCGGGTAAATCCCCATGACGTTACTTTTGCCATTTTCACTATATAATAGTAAGTGTCTTTTTATTTATCTTACCTTTCCATGCGATTTTTTCTTCATTCGAGGCGGTTGGGCAGTGGCACAGAAATGTTTTTCTGAAGTAAATATCGTTGTGCAATCCCACATGGTAAGAGCCGATTTCCACTTCGTAATAGCCTGTATCGGCGTCTTTTATTCTGATAAAGACATCATCATAGTCCATATCAGGGTTAGGGAGTCCTTTCATGTCCTCAAACCAAAGTATAAAGTAGTGTTCAAATTCAGGTGTTGTAAAGATATTAAAAGAAGTCCATTTAGTTTCACATCCGTTAATCCACTGACCTGATTCATTACAATACAAATCAAATAACGAACACAGCTTCGCAATCTCATCGAGGAATAGCAGCCCATGAGAGTTGATAGCGATATCTTTCCAGTATTCACCTTCAAAAGAGCCCTCAAGTGTAAAGTGCCCTTCTGCGTCCAGTTCAGTCTTAGCCAGGATATTAGAATTTTGTTGTATCCATATCCACTGTCCGGGAATAAAAGGCTGTGGATACTTCGCTAATTCCCCATTTAAAGCGTATTTCTCGAAGCTATAATAACACTGAATCGCAGTTTTAATCATGATCCAATCTATGGCTATAAACGGGTTTAAGAACCATACCAGTTCCTTTGGAATATGCCAGAACTCAGCGGGATAAGTTGATTGTCCCATATCCTGGAGAACATGATTAGTAAAACTTTGTGGATCCTCACCGATATCCACAAAATAGTTTTCCAGTTCCTTCCAGAGTAGGTTAAAGTAGTCTTTGATATTAGCGTGCTCCTCTTTCATCTTCTCCACTACTTTATCCCCTCCAGGGAACATGTTAGCATAGTTATCGAGTAGTTCCTCATGATACCCGGTGAAAGCATAGGGGGCATGAGCGTCTATAAGTTTGATATGCTCTCTCACACTCGGGAACTGGGAAAAGTATGCGTTCAGAACCGGGTCTTGCACCATCTCATCGCTTGCGTAAGAGACTAACAAAGGCAAAGGGATCATAAAGATATAAGCCTTGATGAGCTTATCCATGAAAGTCATAAATTCATGGATTTTATCAAAAGCGTCAGCCTCTTCGGCGATAAAAGCAGCGAATTGACAGTCGCTTATCCAGTCCTGGATATGGAATATTATATCTTCACGGAATTTCAGCATCCGCCTAATGGCGGATTTCCCTAACCATGCTATAATTAACGGTATCATTTTTTCAGTTCAGCTAAACATATATTTAGCTTCGGCTGCCAG
>CAYUVB010000094.1:0-1741 GCA_964448055.1 uncultured Desulfurococcales archaeon
AAGCCGTACCATCAACTATGATACCATTTTTTACTATTAAATCGTACATGGTTTTTACCTTGCTCAGTTTTAGGGTATGATGTCAGCTTTCTTAACAAGCTTGTAGCGTTCAAATATTAGTATGATTTTGTCGTCTCTTCTGTAAAACTCAGCCCACATCTTTCTACCATTGTATAAAGTGAAAAATCTGGCATAGTCTTCGTTAATCTCTTCGGGTACTAGTATTGTTGTTGATTCTAGGTAGCGGTCTTTGTAATGTAATACTAGGAAGTCGCCTTGTCTTTTAATGGTGTATCTGTGAGTGCCTTTGTAAGTTTCGTATACTCCTTCAAGTGATTCGAGGATATGTTCTTTTCTTAAGAATTCTAGCTCTTTTTCGGGATCTCTGCCTAGAGCTAGTGTTAGTGCATATATGCCTATGGTGGATAAGGGGTATCCTGAGGCATTGGCTAAAACTATAACACCTATTTTATCATTGGGCAGGTAGCCCATGTAGGCAGTATATACGAGTACAGAACCACTATGTTGTACTAGTTTTCTACCTAGGAACTTCTCGGTCACCATCAACCCGTAGCCGTAGCCCTCATCACCAAATAATTTCCATGGAACCTCTATGTATTTTCTCTCCATAAGTTCAATGTATTCTTTACCTATTACTATTTTATCCTTGTACTCGCCTCTATTGAGATACATGATTATGTACTTAGACATGTCTACTGTATTACTTAGTAAGCCTCCATCAGCTGTTATACCGTAGGGGAACTTGCTAGGTATATGTTTTCCATCCTTATCTATAATATACGGTGTTGCCACATCAGAATCTCTTTCAACTTCAGTTGAATAGAAATAGGTTCTATTCATTTCAAGGGGACACAAAATGTACTTTCTTACGAAATCCTCATATTTCATTCCAGAGACTTTAGATACTATATATCCTAGTAGTACATAGCCCTCATTCAAGTAAAAGAATTTATTACCAGGTTTAGCTTCAACCCATTCTTCCACATCTCGCATGAATGAGATGATATCCTCTGGTGTAACTAATGGAAGCCATATCTTATCAAGTCCTAATGAACCTCTTATGAAGGCTTCGGCGTATGCTAATGCTGGAATGCCGCTACTATGTGTTAGTAAGTGATGTACTCGTATAGGTTCATTAAACGGTCTTATATCTAAAGGTACGTACTTGTCTATTGGGTCATGTAAATCAAGTTTACCTTGTTCAACAAGTTTTAGTATAGCAAGAGCTGTAAACGATTTAGTTATAGAACCTATACCGTAAATAGTATTAGGTGTAGCAGGTAATCCCTTGTCTATGTCTCTAAACCCAAAACCTCGCATGTAAACTATTTCATTGTCCTTAACAATTGCTATGCTTAGACTGGGAATCCTGGTTTTCTTAATTCGCTCTAATATGAAGCTTTCAAGCTTGTTCACGTCCATTAAACTTAGCACCGGGGTACAGTATAGCCATCGTGGTAGCTAAAATACCTGCAAGGTAAACATAATTAGCAGATAATGTACTTATACAGCAATACTAGTATTTCGCGATTGTATACGAAAAGAAAGAGCTAAACTAATAATTCAATGTATTTTCTTGATACTCTAAGTAACGTTGACATATCTCCATTCTTTAGCGAGGCAAGTATACTGTCTTCCTCTACTTCTAAGCCAATGCTATTTAGAAAGCTTAGGATAATAGCATCAATTACTTTAATTGATTCGTCATTACCCCAAACAT
>CAYUVB010000095.1:0-1711 GCA_964448055.1 uncultured Desulfurococcales archaeon
GATTCTCCTCATAGGCCTAATCCTATTGCTATTAGTATTGTTGAGCTTGTTGAGCGTAGGGGTCGTTTCCTTCGTGTTCGCGGCCTAGACTTGTTTGATGGCACACCCGTACTTGATATTAAGGCTTATGATCCAACGAGGTGTGTTAAGGATATACGAGTTCCTTGGTGGGTTGAGGAGCTTGAGAAACGTGTTAGGAGGGTACTAGGTGAACCCAAATTCCTTTAACATGGTATCTGTTGCGGGTTCGCCGTACATCCCCCTGGGTAAGGGGTTCACCCCTTGTAAGCGTCTTCATCTGTGATTAATGTATTAGTATTCTTAGGTATCTAAATTTAACTAGCTAACTGTATACTTACCCTTTGCTTTAGGGTAATTATAGGTTGAGGATTTTATATGTTTTTATTGCTTTATTTGGGCTTTTTATAGCGTTGGGAGCTTATCTAATTGAGCCTTTACTTCCATTGTATCTCGTGTTTTACAGAGATTTAAGGTTGTTTTATGAGATACCTATGTTGTCTTTCGTATTCTTTGTCTCGAGTTCTATAGCTAGGATATTCTTAGCTATAAAGCCAGGTTTTGCTAGGATACTCATGGTTATATCGATAATAATGTTGCCGCTGTCTATATTAATGTATGTTCTAGTTGTTGAGAAGAGCGTATTCATTGTAAGGATTACTCATGGTTTTTCCTTATCTGTACTTATAACATCTATGTGGATTAACTTGCTGGAGGGTATTGATGACTTAACAGTATTGAGGAGATGCATAGGTGTATATAATGCCTTTTTAGGTTTATCTACAGCTATCACGTTTATACTATCTTATATGATTGTCTTAGAGCATGGTTTTAACTATGTATTCATGATAGCTATTTCATTGTGTATAGTCTCGTTTATTTTCATGGTAGCCCTGTACTTGAATCACGGTTTAATAGCACATGATACTAAATCCGGCCTTAACAGTGGCGGCAATGTTCTTGCTTCTTACCTGGTATTCGTAATTATGTCTACAGTGTTTATTAAGAACTTAGGTTACGGCATTGTTAAGCCCTATTTTCCTACTTACATAGTTCTATTCTTCGACCACGTAATATTAGCTTGGAGTGTTTTCGTATATGCAGGTATATCATATGTTATAGGGTCAATGGCATCACCCTTAATCTTAGGCAGAATTAAGAATACGTTACCACTACTACTTCTTAGTCTACTAGGTGTATGTATAGGTTCATTAATTTATGCGCAAGCTAGTACTCCAGAGGAATTCATAGTAGCCTCGATAATAACTACATTTAACTCAGCAATGTATAAAGTAGGCTATATTAGTTGTTTATCAGGGATGGTATCTAGGGAAGCAAGGATATTAGTAGTTATTATATCTTTATCATTGGCTAGCTTGGGAACTGCTATTGGATCAATACTAAGTATTTATGTAGGTGATATGAGGTTATCATTTCTATTGTACTCTACATTGACTCTAGCATGTGTATTGGTATTGTTGTTGGTAATGATCAGAAAATGGAGATAATAGAATGTCAAGTCTGAATACTATGAAGATGTATTGAATAAACAATTGTGTGGTAGGTGTTAATGATGTTTACTTATGGTATTACTTTTATTTCTCTTACTACTCTAAAGTCTTCGTCAAATGATGCTAGTGCGTTAGCTTTTATCCTTAATGCTATAGCCACATGTATGGCATCTACTGGAAGT
>CAYUVB010000096.1:0-1670 GCA_964448055.1 uncultured Desulfurococcales archaeon
CTATCCCAATAGCAACACTATTAATGATAACCATAGTAGACCACGCAATTAGTACAAGGGGCTCAAAAGTATAATGTCTAGCTACTAGCGGCATGTAGGTGTAAGCTCTTTCTACGTGAAACCAGGTTCTCCTAATAGGGGTTCCTCGGCTTTTCTACGGTCTCTAGGCTAGTTGTTGCCTCTATAGTATTTTGTTGTTGAGGTGGTTGTTTAGTGTATTCGATATTGTATTTGGATGAGGTGGTTTTACATTGGGTTTGGAAAGTAAGGTAAACTTAGTTATGGTTATTTAATGTGTTCTCTATCGTTATACATCATGTGGAAATAGGGGATCTCTAGCATCATGGAATTCAATGTATGGTTTAGAGGCGTAGCTTACCCCTATTTATATGTTCCAGGTTCCCTAGGTATATGGGATATGTGTTTGGGTTGGAGAATAGTTGTTACCGAGGACTTTATGAAGAAGGCCCGTAGACTTAGCATATGGGATCAGGTTAAGGAGTTTCTAATGGATTTAGCCAGGCTTTTAGAAGAGGAACCCTCTAGGGGTTTAAGCTATTTTCTTAGACAACCCATAGTCTATACCGTTTATGGTAGGAGGATTAGGAGGTTACGTATGGGTGATTATAGGCTTTTCTACTTCATTGAGAGAGAAGAGGATCTAATCGTATTTGTTGATGTAAGGAAGAGGCGTGAGACTAGGGAAACCTATAGGGAGCCCGATTACTAGACTAGTTTCTTCTTGCCAAGTTCTCTAATACTCCCATCGGGCTTTATCTCGTAGAGTACTGCTTCCCCTCTAAGCGCTTTCAACGTGTTCTCTAGAGTCTCCTTATCGAATTCCTCCATCCTCTTTATCCTAACAGTAATTGTCCTCTTAATAGCCATATTAGTGATACCTCGTGTCTACATATGGTTTACACCTATATATTAATTGCCCGGAGAATAACCTCGGATAACCAGGGAAACATATTGAGTCGAAGACAAGAATTCTACACATAAGAATATTCTTAAACAAACAATGTCTACTAGTGACTTCCCATCGTATCTCCTGGACTATAATATAGAGTTTCCCATAGGGAATCAAGGAAATACAGCTTTCTCATAACTTCTAAATATACTTCGTTATTCCCTGGGTACTTTATAGTAGGGATAGATGTATGCTTGTTTATCGTTTTAGTCTGGTTTCTGGTTGTTTCTCTTATTTGGGTTATTCCTTAATTGTCTGCTGGTTTTATGTGGGCTATGCTCTTAGGTTGAATAGGCTGTTATGCTGTATTGGTTGGTTGGGCTGTGTTTTAGGATTGATTGGGTTGGGTGAGGAGTTTTCTAGGATTAAGTGCGGGCTTGTTTGGGATTGCTGTGAGGTAGTCTACGAGAATTTTAGGTGTGTCTGGAATATTGATAAGGATGTTATCCGGTCTTGTCACGAGTTCTTTTGGAGGTGTATGGATGTATTTGTTAGGTATTTCATTGATCTTGAACTAGATGTTGGGGAGCTTGGGAAGAAGTCTCTTACGCCTTCTGTTCTTCTCCATGCATTGGCACCGTTTTCCGGGTACGCGTGTACGAGTTCTTCTGCTATGAGCTTGGTTAGCCCGTAATAGTTTACTGGGTTAGGGGTATAGTCTTCCTGTATAGTCCTTTTCGCCGTCGAGCACATAGGCTAT
>CAYUVB010000097.1:0-1606 GCA_964448055.1 uncultured Desulfurococcales archaeon
TAACACGTAATGCATCAACCCTTCCAACCACAATATCACTCAACACATCTACGCCTCGTAACCCCTCTGTAACCACTAATACTACTCTACTATTCATAAATCTTGTCCATTTTCATAAACCACCAAACCATCCCATAGTTTACTAGAGGAAGTGTACAGCTCTAACAACATGTACACTCACTCGTTCGCAAACTTAGCATAGTATCCATATCAGGATACAATAATCCTCGTGCGCTAATCATCTGTGCGTATACTGCCCGCTATCGATGTGTACGTGTATGTAGTCGTAGCATTTACAAACGCCGAGCACCATGTACATTCTAGAAGACGCGGTGTACGGTGTGCACATATGCGTGATGATAAGAGGGATGCTGTCAACATAACCATCGAGATAACATGTGAAGGCTGGAAAGTTTACAGTGTGGACAAAGAAACGATAAGGCTTGAAGTACTAGGTGCAAAGAGTATAAGCATACATCCCAGCATCAGTGAGTCTATGGTGTCTATACTAACCCAGCATGCGCGAATAAGTCCTGACTTCCATGCTCAGAGTTACAAAGAGGCCGATTGGAGGCAGAGACGTCTTAAACAACTCCAGGAAGCAAGGGAAAGGGGAAGGAGGATCATATTAGAAGCTGGAACGATTATAATACATAACGATAAGTTATTCTTTGATAGTTGTTGGGGCTCTGATTATACTAGGGCAACTAATACACTAAGACTAGACGTTCTCTTAGACCTGGTGGACAGAATAAGGCTTACGGATCCTGAAAAAGCTAGAGTTGAAGTAAAACAAATGTTGAAGAATAGTGGAAAGAAGACCTTACAAAGACTCGCGGGCACCAACTGTGTTGTAGAGTGTCTAGGTGAACTAATATCAAAAATCCATAAAGGTGAGGTGAAAATATGACACTCCTCTGCGAAGAATGCGAGTATCCATTAAAATATGACGGTAGTAGGGGCGTCTATAAGTGTCCTCGTTGCAACAGAGTGTATGATGAAAGTACTGCACTTGATACATATAATTATACCATAAGGGATATAGAGATCAAGAAAATACCCAAGATCCTAAGAGCATTAGAGTCTAATAAGAAACCTAAGATGTTCAAAGAAACCACACATAAACGAGTCGTGATCCCAACATTAAAGACCCTAGGATTACTATTACATGATAAAAAGCTTACAAAAACAGGTAGATGCATCGCCAATATAAGGAGTATACGTAAATTAGCGAAAGCCTTATTAGAATTAATAGAAGCTGTCGAAACCCAGCTTGAGAGACTACACTACAACGAGAGATCGAAAAGAGAACTCGAGCTACTGAAAAGACAATGTATAAGGTATCTAAGAATACATAAGACCAAAGCTATAATGAGATAGAGTATTCGATACCATAGAACAATTTAAAATGAGACGTTCCTTCTCTTTAATTATCACTAATTAATAGACTACTTAATAACCTAAACACTTCCACCCTTACCTACGAATTAGACGTTATTGTATACCTACATGTATATAACCATAGTATAACACATGAACAGTCATCATAAACATTGATGTAGCAGTCACCATGTGATAGATATATAGGGAACTGGTACATCTTCGC
>CAYUVB010000098.1:0-1606 GCA_964448055.1 uncultured Desulfurococcales archaeon
AACCACAATAATAGCTTGTATAACCACACTAATAATCGGGTTAGCAGTAGGCCTCATAGCCAAGAGAAAATAAGGAAAACACTAAACCAAGAACCATGGGACTCTACTAACTACTAGTACCTAGGTTACAGCACCTTCTACTATTTTAATACATATACGTTAATGTTCTTCATAGAATACCCATAGGTTAATACATAGACTTAGTGAAGCAGAAATCCTAGAAAGAGATAGATAGACTAGTCAAGAATACCTTTGGTACAAGACTTATAGTAGCTACAAGAGATAAGTTAAGCATTATAGAGGATAACAAGGATAAAGAAGTACAAGCTGTAATAGTCCCTGCAGCACTACTATTGTTACTAATATAATCATAATCTACTACATAGAAACCCCGTACAACGCTACTAAGCTAACATTACGCAAACACAACATCTACAAATCAAGAAAAGAACCACAACAAAACCTAACCTAAACCCAGACAAAACACAATTCATCATATTAAACAAGGAGCTATTCTATGAGGAGCTTAAGAAACACATAAGTGAAATAATCTCAAAACTCATGAATAAAGATTAATCACATCATTATACTTTGTGATTACCTTGCCTAGAGTATATCGGGATGGATAATTCTATATATTGGGTAGTATGAGTAACATTTTGTGGGCACCGTGAGTAGATATGATAGGTTTTGGCTAAGTATTATTGGTGATATCGCTGGTCTTATCAAGGAAGCTTATGTTTATGGTAGGAGTAGGGAGCTTGATGTTTCAGATCTACGTAGGCATGGCAAGCGTGGTAACTGGTATGGCTCTATAATTATTTCGAGGAATGGTATTCTTAAGGGTAATATGGCACACGTAGTAGCTTTAGGGAAGATTATTCTTAGGAAAGGTCTTCTCGAAGACTACGGTGACGCTGTTTTCAGGATCAGAGTATCAAGTAAACTAAAACTTGACATTGAGCTTGTCGAATACCAGGAAGTCAAGCATGCTAAGCCCATTGAACACAAGCATAGCTATGAGTGTAGTAGGGGTTCCATCGACCACTACACAAGTGTTAATGAGGATATCTATCTTCGTATCCACGAGTTATTGGAACTACTTCCCTTACACAAGTATCCTGTAAGAAGGTGGGATCTACCTGGTAATGGGATATACTTCTTCTATGAGGAGGGAGAAGTTATCAAGATAGGTAGTAGGGTAATCAAACGGATAGTTAGGGTTGGTACACATAGAGAGCAAGGCAGATTCCCTGATAGAATACTCGATCACTTCTATGGGAATAAGAATTCCAGCGTTTTTAGGAGGCATCTAGGTGCTGCTATTTTAGCGAAGGAGAATCCCCATGACCCGAGACTTAGGGAATGGACGAAGAGAAACAAGCCTCTCAGGGATATAGATGAAAAGATCAGCAAGCTCCTTCGCGAGAAATTTAGTTTTAGGTACATAAGAGTAGATGATAGAGATGAGAGATTGGAGCTTGAGGAAAGACTTATCTCAACGCTAGCAAGGTTTTCACCCAAGTACGTTTCTCCTAACTGGTTAGGACTATACTCGCCTAGTAGAGAGATAAGAGAATCTGGTTTATGGAATGTAGAACACGTG
>CAYUVB010000099.1:0-1584 GCA_964448055.1 uncultured Desulfurococcales archaeon
ATCCAGTCTACTAACATTGTCATGACTATCGCTAACAACACCTATAAGCATAAAAATCAACCTCGAACCCTGATTAAGAATCAAAATATCATTGCAACATTACAGCTTTATGTTATATAATGTTAGTGTATCTAAGACGATTTCACCCTCTAGAACCTTCCCATGTTTCTACTTCTCCCTCTCCTCTTAATCCTCTTCCAGTAGTTTCATATGCTAATACTATTTCAACCAATCCGTATTCTGTAACATTTATGGCTATAGGATTCAAGTCATACTTCTTGGCAATCTCTTTTATACGGTCAATAACCTCTAATGGAACCCCGGCATCACCAAATGCTGGCTCTAGCTCTATGGATAACCATATATCTGTAGTAGCTATACTTTCATCACCACTGGTATACGCTCTAAGAATGATTGCGGGATCATATACTGATACTTCGTCATCAGAATTCAATAATAGGCTTAATTCTTCCATGATACTTATTATATCCCTTAGCTTCTTCTCTACAAGTTTGACCATAAAATCCACCCCATGTTTAGTTGTTAAACCTTTTACATAACCCAGTAATCTTTGGGAAATTTAAATCCTACACATATATTCATCTAAGGATTCTAGTATGTTTTCAACTATCTTACGATAAACATTTTCCAACAAGGCTGATGCTTCTTCACGACTTGCATTGAGTATTTTAGCTACTTCACCGACACCTTTACCTTGAATGCTTCTAGCAACAACAGCTGTTAATTCATTCATATTCAATTTTATGTCTCTCCTAGAGAGATAAAGGAGTACCGCCTTGTATATAGAATCATAATAGGATTCATGTAGTAAGCCCTTATGTTCCAAGTACATTCTAAGTCTCTTAACATCTATATCATCTAAGCATAAACCTAATTTTGTATCTACATTACTAGATGAGAGTATTAGTGCTATTTTCTCTGCTGCTAAATCCCTATATACACTAGCCGAGGATAGTAGTAGAAGTCTCTTGAATAATCCAGTAAGTGTCTCAACTAAAGACTTTGCACTCTCTGACAAGGCCTTGATTACAGCTATATTTTTCTCACCAGTAATTTTATTGAACCTAGGACTAATGTAGAATACTTTGTATTCATTCTTGAGCCAAAAACCTAAAGCTTCATGACCAGAGAATATCGCGCCAATGCAATCAATACCATTAGATCTCGCTTCATCCTCTATATGTTCAAGAAGTTTTGAACCAATACCCCTCCTTTGAATTGATGGAGGAACAGCTATTCTGACAATACGCCATAGTTTCAGCTTCTTTATATCCAATCCATATCTATACATTTTATCAAGTAGTAGTACACCAGCTATACTTCCTTTTAATTCTAGTACCTTTAAGTCATCATTAGATAAAGGTCCTTCTACTGAAATCTGTGCAACACCAAGAGGCTGGTTATTTTCATTAAATAAAACCCTAATCATGTGTTTAGGATGATCAAGTAGTAGTGCTAGATCATTAGGCTCGTTACGGTAATGAGCTAGTACCAATATACCATAGATGTTTCTAAGTAACTCATATTCGTATACTAAATCCCTCTTTTCTACAACAACGTAGC
>CAYUVB010000100.1:0-1561 GCA_964448055.1 uncultured Desulfurococcales archaeon
AACGAAGATGTACAATTACGTGTGAATAGAGTGTAGCTCATTAAAAGTATCCTAGAGCCTACTATACTAGTTATCATGATATCATGAGCTAAGGTATGTTTATGGAGTAATTAGGTTTATGTGAAAAGATTATGACTCTATAGGGTTTTTACTAGTTTTATTACTTCTATTTGCTTATTAAGCTTCTTTTCTAATTCATGGTTTCTTGATCTATTGATTAGCTGTTCTATTAGGCTTGGTAAACCTCTGTTATCTACGATAATAGCTTCGAATATACCTAGTCTTTGTTTAGGAGAGAGTCTTCTCCCAAGTCTATCTTCGAGTATAGTAATAGCTTTGTCTAGTTCTGGTTCTATTTGCTTAGCTAGTAGTTCTAAGTCGTCTTCTAGCTCCATAGTACCTTCCATACGTCCCTGCTCTAATACCATTATTTGAATAACATGACTATCTATATTCACGTGTATAATGTTATCTCTAACGTTTACTTCAAATCCTATTGACGTAATTACTCCTTTTATAGAGTTTAAAGGATCTTTATCTTTATCAGCAGCGATTACTAGAATGCTTAGGCCATCTTTAATAGCATCTTCAAGACTTTCTGATAATAGTATTTCCCTAACATGTTTCTTTAAATTTTCGTAGCCTCTACAATCTATTATTACGGTTAATACCTTGTCTTGGATGTTGAGGATTGTTATGTATTTCTTATTGAATACTCGTATAAGATCTCTAATAGCTACTGGTAGAATACCATAGTCATAACGCTTTTCAGCGTCAAGTAATCTTTCCACAAGTTTTACATATAAAGTTCTTTCCGTAGCACCTTCTGCTAGAAGAATCACTGTCTTCTTCAACAAGCATCACCCTCTTAGGTCGAACTCTAATTCTCTTCTAGATTCTAATGCTTCGCTGAACGTGTATCTACGATAGTAGAGTACTCCATTTTTTAAGCGTACCCTGAAGACTACTAGCTCGTCTTTTAAGCTATGTTTCTCAGCGCTCTCTAGCAATAGGTCTATGAATTCAAGGCTATGAGTTGATATGAATACCTGGTTCTTATGCTCGAAACTACTCCTAATTAATGCTTCAGCTATGATTTCTAAGCTAGTAGTATGCTGGTGGAGTTCTGGTTCCTCAGCTAACACAACGCCTCTCTTAACACTAGCAAGTAATGCCAAGTATGTAAAAGCTGCTCTTACGCCATCACCAAGTAGGTAAAAGGGTACCGAGTATTCACGTAGGATAGCATGAAGCACCCATTTGTTATCAGATTTAAGCGGCTTGAACCCCCTAAGCTCCTTGTAAGTACTTGATAAGGTCTTTACAACGTATTCTTCAGCCTCCACCCCGCCAGCCTCAAGGAGAAAGGAGTATACGTCCTCGGGAATACCGTACTCTCTCATAAGATTCCAGTCTACAAAGATAACACTTGACTTTACCCCAGCTACTCCAGCAATGGGTAAGTATCTACCATTCTCCTCGAATCTTATGCTAATATCAATTGTCTCCCTTCTATAACTATCGTGGACTCTATATAGTATTGTATTTACTTGTGGCTGTA
>CAYUVB010000101.1:0-1252 GCA_964448055.1 uncultured Desulfurococcales archaeon
GTATAGCTGCCTTACCTCCTTTAGCTAGTGGAAACATATAGTCAAGTACTCTTTGACCTGTTACAAGTTGTTCTACTGGGTCAAGTTTACGTACATAGGGTCTAGGTCTACGCACTGGCCATTTCTGCATCATAGGTAACTCGACATCACCACTTCCGGTTCTAAGAGTTATTATGGGTTCATCAACTGTGTATTCGCCCTCACTGGCAATCCACTTGACTTCTCCTTTGTATCCAGGTGGTATCATTATCTTATGTTCTATCAGGCTTGTCTCTGGTACTACACCTACGATGTCGCCTTCACTTACTATATCACCTTGTTTTACTAAGGGTTTGAAATACCACTTCTTATCCCTTGGTAACGACGTAGCTCTAACTCCTCGCCTAATGAATGGTCCTACTAAATCCTCTATTCTCTTAAGAGGCCTCTGTAGGCCGTCATATATTGCACCTATTAAACCTGGACCAAGCTCAGCTACTAATGGGTGCCCTGTACCAACAACTTTCTCACCAACAGTTAAGCCAGTTGTATCTTCATAAACTTGAATTATTGCTTTATCTCCTTCTAATCCTATGATCTCACCTACTAATGCTTCTTCACCGACCTCTACTACTTCATAAACTTTGGAGCCACCCATACCTTCAGCTATTACTAAAGGTCCTGATATCCTCCAAATCCTCCCTACAATCACTTCATAATCACCTTATCCTAACTCTATACTTATACCGAGAACACCTCTTATTTTCTTTAAGTAGTATTCCTTAGGATCATGAATATCTATACGTGATGGGCCTGGGAGAATAAGGAAAACAGGATAAATCATATAACGTGATTCCTCCATCAAATCTTTAAAATACTCGACGTATTCCTCCTCTACGATTACGAGAGCTTTCTCCTTCTTCTCAATTAGATCCTCAAGTTCTCGCTTAATCGCATTTACCTCCTCCTTGTTAGGTACGGGTGATAGTCTTAATGTTCTCCTTATACCTATCAACTTGAAAGGTAGAGTAAATACTTCTGAACCTATAACCAGTATTTTTGCTTCGGTTATTTTATGTGGTAATGACATTATTAATCCCCTAGTATTGATAATAGTCTCTCTACTATGTCTCTAGGTATATTGTTCCATATACACCAGTAGACAAGTCTCATAAGCGCTATCTCCTTCTCCTTAGATAGAAGATAATCTAATACTATTTGTACTGAGAGAGGGTGAGAAAGTAAGTTTAAATGTACTTCCTTAATCATCCAA
>CAYUVB010000102.1:0-1226 GCA_964448055.1 uncultured Desulfurococcales archaeon
GGTCCAATGTCTGTTGACTATACATGGGTTAGTAGTTTCTCAAAGAAAATAGCCGAGTATCTTAAGGGTGCTAAACACATACGCATTATAACTGAGTCTGGTACTGACATAGAATTCAGTGTTGAAGGTAGAGAATGGGGTATAGATGATGGTATATATGATAAACCAGGAGCATGGGGTAACCTACCTGCAGGAGAAGTCTATATAGCACCAGTTGAAGGTACAGCTTATGGTAGAATTGTTGTAGAGAAAGGATGGTATCCTAGACTAGAGGAAGACATGGTACTACATGTAAGGGACGGCTTAGTAGTAGAAGTTGAAGGCGGCGGTAATATCGGAGATTACTTCCGTGAAGTTCTAGGATTAAAACCTAGAATTGACGATGAACTACATAGGGCTAGAAGAAATATTGCTGAATTCGGTATAGGAACTAATCCTAAGGCTAAGAGACCAGATAATGTACTTGAAGCAGAGAAAATATTTGGTACAATACATATAGCTATAGGCGATAACATACACTTAGGAGGAAGAGTTGAAGCAGATCTACACGAAGACTTCATAATACCTAAACCTACAGTATATGTAGATGGAAAATTGTTTATGGATAAAGGTAAACATGTGATAACTTAAAGGAATCCACGATAATATTTTGTTGCAGGGCAACCGGATACTTTTCCCAATAACATACATTTCACATATACTACATTCCCTTCCACATGGAGGTTTATCTCTATTCCTAGGAAATGGTAACTTTATTGGAAGATACCCTGGCTTTATTAAGTCCACTATAGCATATACTTCGCTTCTTCTAATACCTTTCAAGACTCTTATCGCGCATGCGGTACTAATACATCTAAGCACATCTTCAGCTATCATTAATGCTACCGCATTATATCCTCAAACCATTGTTGTCAGGAAAGCCGTTCTAGGGCATTCCTTAAACTTAAACACTATCTCTCTTAATGCTTTCTCATCTAGGAGCTGTGAAGTAGGCTAATCTCGTCGCTTTTACTTGTGGCTTAGCTAGGGTTTTATTTAGATAGTTGCAAAGAACCCCCTATAATATGTGGTTGAGGGGCAGCCCACGCACTCATTCCTTAAGTACTTCCTGCACTCACTGCATACTAGGCCACACGGTGTCTTCGCAAGCTTCTTAGTAGGTATTCTCACGCTCAGATACTTACCTATCAGTACTGAGGTTATGGGTATCACAACGCTTCTCCTTA
>CAYUVB010000103.1:0-1204 GCA_964448055.1 uncultured Desulfurococcales archaeon
TAATCCTGTTACTTGTGTTAATTATTGCCTTACAGCTCCTATGGTCTACAAGCGCATTAGCTTCAGGTAATCCTTATGCTACTGTTGGCGTTTTCCGTGAAGCCGGATTAGGTTTAGTCAATGAGTTCTTCTTAGCATTAGGTCTGATATTCCTAACACTCGTAACGGGATCTCAAGAATTTGCAGGATTAACCCGCATGACTACACCGAGGCTGGCTTATGCACTAATACTTCTATCCCTAGCAATAGCATGCTATGTTGCTTCAGGTAGAATACCCTATGATATAGGTGAGGCAGAACCAGAACTAGCCTCGGGGGTATTAATAGAGTTTAGTGGACCAATTTTAGGTCTAGCACTTCATGCGCACTATCTTAAAAGAGCCATACTTTATGGTCTTGTAGCGAACCTCATAGTGTTACCACTATACCCCGTTCTAGGACCAGTATTCTCGGTAATAGCATTCCTAGCGGCAATGATAGTGTTGTGGATAATATTTGCTATAATATCTATTGTATTAGCACGTTCTAGAATAGACCTAGCCCCTCGAGGGCTCCTAAAGATATACTTACCACTAGCCATAGCATATTCAATACTAGGCTACATAGGTGTATAACATGGTTGACGTAGAACCACGATTAGAGGATGTAGAAAAGATAAGAAAAGAGCTAGAAGTTAAACTTGGCAACATTGCTCGTAGAATAGAATATGTTAGTGGAGCTGGTTTAATAGTTGAAGTCCCTAAAGACTCGATACGTGACACAGTTAAAGTAGTACATGATGAACTAGACGCTTATTTACGTGTAATAGCAGGTGTAGACGAACGTCTTATCAAAGGTGTTTTCTCATCTTACTACGTATTTGGATTAGATAATATTGGTTTAAACATAATCATCACCACATACATGGACCCTGAGAACCCGAGCATATATACTATAGCCGATATAGCTCCTTCAGCTGATTGGTATGAACTTGAAATGTACGACTTACTAGGTATAAGAGTCAAGAATAGACAACTCTATCGTTTCGTGTTACCAGAGGATTGGCCCGAAGGACTATATCCGCTGAGAAAGGACGTAGCCCATAACATTAGACCACCACCAACACCCGCTGGAAAGGGCGCTATAACTGGTCCACGAATACCTGTAGGCCCCTATCATCCGGCGTTACACGAGCCAGAATATTTTGAACTCTATGTTGAAGGTG
>CAYUVB010000104.1:0-1188 GCA_964448055.1 uncultured Desulfurococcales archaeon
GATTACTGGTGGTGGGGTTTCCCTGGTTTGTTTTAGGTAGTTGTGTGCTTCGTCTACTAGTATGTGGGTTGGTGTTCTTGTCTCCCTTATTTGTTGGAGTAGGTTGTAGAGTATTAGTTGGGCTGTTAGCATTCTTGTGTGGGTTGTCTTTATCCCTGATAGGTTTATGATTACTGGGTTTCCCTTGGTGTTCTCTATTGTTAGTGGTGGCCTGGTGGCTGGGTCGTATATGTGGTTGTGTTGTTGTAGGGGTATGAGTCTTGATATGAGTGCGTCTGCTGATTGCCTTATGTCTCGTCTGTTGTGGTTTCCTAGCCCGTTTAATGTTATTATTATTGTCTGGGGTGTTGGGTTGTCTATTCTTGTGAGCGCTGATACTAGTAGCCGGTATTGTAGTGGTGTTAGTGTTGTCCCCCATGTTGTCTCGACGTAGTATGCTATCTTCTCGACTACGTCTGGCACCGTATCCCACGGTGTTCGTAGTGGTATGGTGTGGGTTTCCCCGGGCTCCACGGTTTCTGCTCCGGGTAGTTGTCCTAGTGTTTCAATGTGTTCTCCTGTCCAGTCAAGTATTATCGTCTTAACGTGTCTAGATGACTCCTGGGCTAGCCGGGCTAGGGTTGTCGACTTACCTGAACCAGTTGCTCCTACTACTAGTATGTGGCCGTGGCTTAGTGGTAGCCTGTACTCTTGCCCGGTTGGCTCTAGGAGTGGGTCTAGTATTTCTCCTAGGTGTATAACGCCTTCTACTTGGTCCATGTGTACCTCTAATGGTGTTATGATGATCTTGTCTGGTTTTACTGGTCTTAGCAGGGTTCTTAGGGCTTCAAGCGTGTTTACTATTGGCTGATCCTTCTTGCCTAGTGCTTCTTCTACTGCTTCTCTTAGAGTATACTTTACCAGTGGTGTCTTGATGTAGGCGTACTGTGCTACAATGTTTATTGCGCGTCTAGGATTATTGCACGAGGCGAATATTCTTGCTACTAGCCTTGTATCGAATGACCCGTAGGGTGTATCTATTATAGGTGAGGCAACAATAACAACTAGTACGCATTGACGGTGTATTCTTGGTGCACGTATAATTGGTGGTAGGCTAAAGTCTTCTGTACAGAAGAGCTCTCCTGGTATAAGTGTTTCATCTGGTTCTACTTCCTCTATTTTTACTAGGTTGTCGAAGAGCTCCATGAA
>CAYUVB010000105.1:0-1172 GCA_964448055.1 uncultured Desulfurococcales archaeon
TGCTTCTTCTTCTCTTCGTTGTCAGAGTCAGCAGGAAAGTTGTCCATGTAGCAGAGTGATCAAAAATTTAATTAATTAATGACATAATTTTGCCATAGAATGTCGTTAAAGTTTCTTCCAGAGGAGGATGAAAAATGAAGAATAAAGGATTCACCATTACCGAGGTTATTATAGTTATGGTGATTTTTTCGATATTCGTCCTTGGCATGATATACTTGTTAAATACTTATATGAGCAAAGTGGATAGAAATATAAAATTATTAGATGCCATTAATCGTATGACGCAAGCTGGCGAACTTGTAACACAATACTTAATTAAAGCAACTGGTAATGCAACATCTATAGAAATTAGTGACAGTGGTACAGAAATCACGTTTAATATCACTTTAGCTGGGAATATTATAAGCGCTAAATTGACAGTCATTAACAATAAACTAATCAAATACAGCGAGGATGATCAAGTAGTAGATATACCCATTGATGATGTGAACATAAAGTTTGGTTTCACAAGATCACCAACAGATACAGAACCATCGACCAGTGGCCGATTACCAATAATAGTCACAATATCTACCGCAAATCCCTTCAATCCTTTTGATGTAGATTCTAGTCTGAAAGTCGAATATAAATTGTATCCTCCTGGAATAAGATGACAGAGGTGATAGATATGAGAAAAGGGTATGTTTTAGTAGTTAGCCTTATTCTACTGATAGCTATTATGCTATTTGTTTCTGCGATTTTTATAAAAGCCAGTAACACTGTAAAACGCGTTAGTATGACAGCTGTGAGACTTTTTGAAGAAGAAACAGCTTTAAAAGCTTTGGTGATAACAGCTGCTTATCTTCGTTCAAAGTATGATATCATTTCGGGTTTTAGTGGTTTAACCTTTTCCAGCATAGATCATCAAAAATATGATTCATTGAAAACTTTTGTCTTGAAAACAGCTGGTCCTGAAGAACGTCAAATCTGGGAAGAAGATGTATTTGCTAGATGGTTTGATGGTACCACTCTAATGAAAGATTTAAAAGAGGATAGCGAATTGGTAGAAATACTAGAAAATGCCTCAAAGAAAGAACTCATTAACGATCCACAAGACTTGGAAATAGTATGTTTTCCTGATAAATATAGCAGGAGGATCTTGTTGCTATACGTAAAGACGAGAAAGAATGTAT
>CAYUVB010000106.1:0-1082 GCA_964448055.1 uncultured Desulfurococcales archaeon
CCAGAGCTTCCGGAACACAGAATTAGGAGGCTCATAAAAGAGTACGGCATAAATAAGAAGCTTGCATTGCAGCTTCAGGATTCAGAGTACGGAGACCTTTTCGAAAGAATAGTTAAGGAGACGGCAGCTTCACCCACACTTGTAGCCGCAACTTTAACTGAGACATTTAAGTCGCTTAAACGAGAAGGAGTAAAGATCGAAAAACTCGGAGATGACCAAATAATTGAGATCTTTAAGCTGATCAGTGCAGGGAAGACATCAAAGGAAGCACTACCGGAAATCGTGAAGTGGCTTTCGGAACATGAATCAGCGAATCCCATGGATGCCGTGGAAGCCCTAGGGTTGAGTATGCTTCCTAAGGATGAAGTTCAAAGAATAATTAGGGAGATAGTTAGTCGGAATAGAGAGCTGGTCGTTGAAAAGGGGGAGAGAGCATTCGGCTTCTTAATGGGCTTAATTATGAAGAAGTATAGAGGAAAAGTAAACGCCGAAGAGGTTAGCAAGATGCTAAGAGAGGAGCTCTCTAATATTTCAAGTTAGGATACACACTAGATAGATCAATTAGTCTTCAATGTTTAAGCATCATTAACCTCCGTTGTACGTAAAGCTTCAAGAATAGCCTTTACATACTCTTTTAGTTGATGCGGTGAAACCTCAGGTGTTACATTAATATTTATAGTTAATCTTGCCTCCGGTGGGGTCACTCTCATCTCTGATATACGAGTCGTCGGCTTAACGACCCTTACAGATCGCTCAGCTTCTCTCGGCATCTCTTTAGACACTGACATCTCCTCCAGCCCGAAGGCGTATACAAGCATATCTAAAAATGCATTCAGCCCGACCTTGTCAGCTCTTAGATCTCCATAAATTCTCGGGAGCTCAAGTATAGCTGAATCTCTGTTGAGGCCTTCACGCCTTATTCTCTCAATAAATTTTACTAATACCTCATCTTTGGAGAGAAATCTTCTGAGAATCTCTCTTGTCTTCTCACCTTTGGGATCAATTCTGTAAGCGTAGGCGAACTCGGCGGCTTCACGATTCAGGATATACTTGCCCTGTTCCTTCCCGCTTTCCTCAAGGAA
>CAYUVB010000107.1:0-1076 GCA_964448055.1 uncultured Desulfurococcales archaeon
TCCATGTATTCCCCATAGGGAATAATACTATACATAGTTTTCTATCCGCTAGAATATCCGATCAAGAAATAAAGGTTTATTGGGGAATATCCAAAAAGTTAAACCCTAAAAATGGAAGAGTTAAGGTTCAAAATTACATATAAAAGAAATAACATTGAAATGAAAAAAGTTACTGCAGACTTTTTAATTTTGGCTTTAGGGAGATCAATGCAAAAACCGACTTATCTCCGCGAGTTATTCAAAAATTTTAATTTAACATTCAAACCCAAAAATTTAGAAATTGGGTGCCGGATTGAAGTTCCTTATCAGATTATGAACGAAGTAACAGAAATTACTTTTGATCCAAAGTTCATAATGATTGCTCCAACATATCAAGATTATGTAAGGACTTTTTGTACTTGTCATAGAGGAAAAGTTGTGGTAGAAGAAACTTGTGTCAATGGTCATATAGATAGAAGTAAGCTAACACAAAACACTAATTTTGCTATTTTAGTAAGATGGCCTTTAGACAATTTAATATTAGAGGATGCAATGGATTATGGAACCACTATTGCTAAATTAGCACTTTCTCAAGGCAAAGGGAAGCCCATAATTCAGAGACTTGGTGATTTGAAAAGAGGAGTTCCTTCAACGCCTGATAGCATTAAGAAAAGTTATATTAAGCCTACACTTAGATTGGGCTGGCAGGTAACCCCAGGTGATATTGCAAGTTGCTATCCAAGAAGGATTATAGTTGATATTTTAGAAGGAATTGAAATATTAGACAAAGTGATAAAAGGTATTAATAATGATCAAAATCTATTATATGCCCCTGAAATTAAACCAACCTGTTCAATATATTTACAAAATGGAGTAAAGACAGAAATTCCCAATCTTTATATATGCGGAGATTTCTCAGGATATACTAGAGGAATTGCACAAGCAATGGTCATGGGTATGGTGGTAGGTGAGGATATAATAAATGAAGTAAGGCAAGGATTTCAATTGAGATTTATTTAACCCACATTCCGCACTTTTAAAACTTTAAGGATAATATTTAGTATAAATAATTTTGCTCGAAACTGCTGTGTTGCATA
>CAYUVB010000108.1:0-1044 GCA_964448055.1 uncultured Desulfurococcales archaeon
AGGATGAATAGACAATGGATAGCAGAGAAGGGGGGATTATGGTTTACACTAATACTTAAGCCTAGGAACCTTAGAGGACTACAACTACTTAGTCTTATAGCAGGGTTAGCAGTTGTACGTGGGATAGAATCTTTACTAGGTGTTAATGCAAGACTTAAGTGGCCTAACGATGTCCTCTACGATGAACGTAAGTTAGCAGGGATACTAGTTGAGGGAAGAGTTGAGGCGGATATGGTTAAATACATATTGCTTGGTATAGGATTGAATGTAAACAATAAATTACCAGTAGAGTTGAAGGATACGGCTATAACATTGAAAGAGATAACAGGTAAGTTTATACCAAGAATACCTGTCCTTCGCTCAATCCTATTATGGATAGATAAATACTATGACATGTTTACCAGGAGATTATATGATAGAATCCTAGAGGAATGGAAAAGATATTCATCAACGATAGGTAGGAAAGTAAGAGCATATACAGTAGGCGGAGATGTAGTAGAAGGGATAGCCGAGGACATAGCTAATGATGGCTCATTGATAATAAGGCTAGAGGATGGTAGAAAGACAACAGTCTATGCAGGAGACATAATACACTTAAGATAATATAGGGTCCTAGACCCTTATTAAACACCATATACTAGGAATAGAGTACATCGTATATTCAACAACCAGAAATAAACCGTTGACCATGATATATCAAGCTTCATGTAGCTTATAGGGTAAGCAATAGTTTCTTGTTTGTGGTTTTTAGGTCTCTGTAGGTTTCTTCTTGTCTTTAATGTCACCAAGCACGCTGATGGCATGCTTATAAGTGTTAGCAACTTATAAACATGCTGGTGACTCTGAGTTTCCGATATCAGCTCCCAGGATGGGTGGGGAAGGGGCTCGGAGAAACCATGATGAACCAGCCTACGGAGACCAAAAGACCGTAGGCAGGGAACGGTCTGCAAAGGACTTTTAATCCTTGGAAAATATTTGCCGCTACCTCACCCACATAATGGGCTATAAGGTTCTACGTGAAAGGTTTCTCAACTATATGGTATG
>CAYUVB010000109.1:0-1038 GCA_964448055.1 uncultured Desulfurococcales archaeon
CCCAACTTTCTCATCGTGAATTGATTCAAATCTATAAAACCTATTTCGGTGAGTAAAACATGCCAAGAAAGAAGGCGAGAAAAACGAGAAGCAGCAGGAGAGAAGAAGATGGGGTGCACCCCCAAAACATCTTTGGTTTAGACATTGATATGTCAAAAATTGAGATTCCTGAAATAGAAATACCTTCTTTAGATTTTGGTCCTCCAGAACAGAAAAAGATAGACCCCAATAAAATACCAAAGGTGAAACTTGTCGGTATTCTTTCAAGACAACTCTCTACAAATCAAATTTATCAAGTACTTATTCGTTTAGGTAAGTATAGATTAGCAGATGAGTTTTTGAACGAGATAGAATTTGTAAACAAAAAATATGATAAAATGCTTATGAAAATTGAAGGGAAAGTTGAAGAAAGTGTTGGGGATAAGATACTTGGTGTGGTTGTAGACGAGATAATAAATCATATGAGAAGATTATATTCTGTTTCATTTAAACCTAAAAACGAAATAGATTTCCATAAACAAATAGAACCATTCCTTAATGGAGTTGTTTCTGTATTGGAAACTTCTCTCACAAAATTTAGTTGGAAAGTTAGTGTAGGTAGAGAATATAAACTTCCTTCAAATGAAAGGATAGATTTATTGATCTCTGTAGGAGGTGCAAAAATCGGAATAGAAGTTAAGTATGATTTAAAAGAAACATCAAAACTTCAAAGATTACTTGGACAAATTGATAGATATATTCCTTATTTAGATTTGCTCATTGTAATATCATATTATCCTTTGAATTCAAATGCGATCAATACTATCAAGAATAAAGAAATTGAGAAAGGAAAGCCAATAAGAATAGTAACTCCAAATAAAATAGTCTAAAATTTCGGCGCCTCCGCTCGCACTCAAATCCCTTCGGGATTTGCCCTTCGGGTCGTTGAACAGCGGATAAACGGTTCGCCTTCGGCTCACCCAAACTTCCTGACGGAAGCTTCGTTTATCCGCAATACGTTATCGGAAATGCCTGAATGGAAAGAAGGGTGAGAATAGA
>CAYUVB010000110.1:0-1031 GCA_964448055.1 uncultured Desulfurococcales archaeon
TACACAGATGTACTTGTTTTAGATGAAGCTATCTATGTTTCAAAGAGAAAGTATGGTGTACCAGTAGAAGAGACCCTTGAACTCATAGATAAGGCTATACTACCCTACGTTGAAATATTACCTCTAAGTCTTGAAGAATACATAAAGGCAAGGGAGTATATTGTAAAGTACAAGTTGAAACCCTCAGATGCACTACACTTGGCAGTAATGGATAATAACGGTATACCAGTAATAGCTACCGAAGACAAAGACTTCGAGCATACACATGTGAAGAAGCTATGGATTTAATGAGAATATAGATGTAATTAACGAGACTAGAGCTATAAAGCTCTAAGTAGCCAAGCAACTAAATATTGCTATAATTGCTATAAACGTAGTAGAGATCTCTACGTAGCATGTATGGATTTACTTAATGAGACGATTCGATACTTTGATTTTTAGGTTTTAGTAGAAACCTATTCTTTACTTCTAATGCAAGCATTCTTAGTTTATGGTAAAGTAGTGGGTCTCTTACTACTATCTTCTCACCATTAAGAATAACTCTCATAAGTAATCCTTCATCAACGCCATTAAGTACTACTACATCTACTGGTAAACCTATTTCCTTTTCAACTTCTTTGCTAAGCTTCTCAGAGTACTCCAATGCCTCGAGCTCGTCAACTCCATGGGCTAAGTATACTGCTAAGTCCAGGTCTCTAGCAAAATCTCTCTCAACAAAGCTGCCAAAAACAAAGGCTAATAATACTTCATCTCTATGTTCAAGTAACCTCTTAATTCTCGATACAGCATTCTTCCTAAGCTTCTCAGATACTCTAAACGGTTTTCTACCCTTCAATAAGTCTTCGGATACCTCTGATCGCCTCTCTAATCGTCTCAATACCATTTCCCTTAGCTTCCCTAACTATTCTCTCATCATCTACTATCCAATACCTATGCACTAAGAGATTTCTAAGTCTTGCCAACTTAACAAGTTTTTCACCTACCTCTGGCTCTACAACTCTTATTCTTGATAGAAATTTCATGGCTTCAAC
>CAYUVB010000111.1:0-1006 GCA_964448055.1 uncultured Desulfurococcales archaeon
TCCTCAATTAATGGTTCTTTTGTGGTCTTGTACCTCCATCCACGTTTTAATGCTATTAATTCGAGTATTCTGAGTGGTTCTTTTTCTCTTATACCATAGGCCTCTAGTACGCAGTAGGGGTTGTACTTTAATGCCTTCTCAAGTAACATTATGGCTGGTCTAACAGGGTCAGGTAAGGATTCAGGTGGTCGGCCACGTATGATAGATTCTAGTTCACCGCCTTCAACAGGTATTACTCCTGGTGTATCAATCATATAGATATTACTATCTATACGATACAATTGGGCGTGTCTAGTATAGCCAGGGCTTCCTGGTATAGGGCTTGTACTAGCACTGTGACGTCCTTTTAAAGCATTGATTATAGTGGATTTACCCGTCTTAGGAAACCCTGTAACAGCAACAATTGTAGGAAGCCCAGGAGCAACTTCCTTAATAGTGCGACGTAAGACCCTGGTACCCTTGTGATCACGGGCAGCCATGTAAACAACGTTATAACCTTCTCCTTTGAAAATACGCTTCCATTCCTCGGCAACGCGTCTTGGAACAAGGTCAGATTTATTTAACACTATGATAAGTTTACGTCCAAGACGTTCAACCATACGTTCAAGTCTACGACTACGTGTACTAATAGGATCGCGTATATCAACTACCTCTAACACGACCTCACTACGCTTCACTATATTATACAGTAAGCTCCATGAAGCTAGTTGCATGGCTCTACTCTACCATTACCTTATCTAGTCTACTCTTGGAAGAAAGGGAAACACGGGTAAAAAACCCTGGTATAAACCCAGGATGGAGGCATTCGAATATTAGCTGGACCAATACTTTAATAGTCTCTCGGCAACCCTAACTCTATCAAACCAGCCAAGCCATCTATAAAATCTAGCCAAGTACTTCAACTGAGCTGAACCCACATCATTTCTAGCCATGCACATACCGTACACCTACTTTAAGCATAAACTACGTCAGCCGCCTAAAATAGTTTACTGCAGCTGTGGAACTA
>CAYUVB010000112.1:0-1004 GCA_964448055.1 uncultured Desulfurococcales archaeon
TGGGCGGTATATCTGGGTTTTTAGGTCTTATACCAGTCTTCTCTCGGCTTAGCTTCTAGCTTTTTGGAAGCACACCTATACTTGTCATAAATGTAGTCTCAACGTTATACCATTATTATCTAGCAATTAAGGAGGAGAAAGGATTGCTTAGGAAGTTTGGGGAGCCATACGTTGAATACGTTGGGGAGGGTGTTATAGTAGTTCTTGTCTATTGGGGAAATGGTTGAAGTCTTAAGACATAATCATTGATTTAAACCATGATCATAGGTATAGGGAAACACGGTTATAAAATATCATTTATTAGGTTTGGATTAACAACCTTTTTCGAGGAGTTCAAAGTATTTTTCTCTAGTTAATCCTGCTTCCCTTATGATTACTCTAATGAGGCTGGGTTTAAGCTTCCTACCTGGATGTACGGGTACGACAATCCTAGTTCTCTGCTCATTCATGAGTATAATGTGTGATCCTTTCTGCCTGATAGGCTTAAACCCTACCTTGTTGAGTATTTTGATGAGTTTATAAGGGTCGATAGGGGTTATTTTAGGCAATTGCCTTCACTCTCTGAATACCGATCACCTTCTGATGCAGTAGCTCTTCTTTTTCATCATCGCTAAGGGTCTCTAGGTATAGCTCTATAGCCTCTCTGATATTTTCAAGTACCTCGGCTACGGTATCTCCCTGCGTATGACATCCTGGTAAAGCGGGAACTAAAGCTATGTAACCCCCACTCTCATCCTCCAGGATAACAACATCGAATTCATAAACTCTTTCCTTCCTCATGAACAGCCTCTCCAAGAATAATAAGCGTATTACTAGATATAAATCTAGGGTACTCTTATACGTCCATCCAATACCTTAAGATTTTCAAAAATATTGACATAAAGGATGCCAGGAATTCGTAGTAATTGTCTTTGGATAAGTACTGTTAGCTTGTGATTATGTGCCAGGAATAGTCTTGTGTTAAGGGGGTTTTCTAGGAGCTGTTTCCAGGTTTACGAATAGAT